>NZ_SRLW01000313.1:0-11670 GCF_006518215.1 Myxococcus sp. AB025B | reverse complement strand
CCACCACCCTGCCCCGCGCGCCCCTCTCCACGCTGCGCCTGGGCGTGGTGGATCTGGAGGCCCAGTCCGCCTTCTGGACGCCGCTCGCGGCCCTGCTCGGGTGGATCATCCCGGCCCCTGTCCCGGCGGACGAGGCCCGCTACGAGAGCGGATCCATCCGGCTCGTCTTCCAGCGCGCGAAGACGGCGGCGACAGGGGCCACCCTCACCCTGGAAGCACCGTCCGAGCACGCGGTGGCGCTGATCCGCCGGCAGGTGGAGCGGACCTCGCCGGGCGCCGTGCTCGAAGCGGGCGCCGGGCGGCTGACCTTCCGGGACCCCGCCGGGCTGGTGTGGGAATACACCACCCAGGCTGGGTGATTCCCCCGCCAGAGCCTTCTGATCGCGTCCGGAGCCCGGAAAACCCGTCCGTACGCACACGCCCGTCTTGACGCCTGCGAGGCGTCGCAGTAAGGACGGCCCCTCTTTTTAGCCTGCCTTTCGCTGGAGATTTCTCTTGGCCAACACCAAGTCCGCAGAGAAGCGTTACCGTCAGTCCCAGAAGCGCCGCGCCCGGAACGTCACCGTCCGCACGGACGTGAAGAGCGCCGTGAAGTCCGCCCGGGAGGCCATCGGCTCCAAGGACGGCGCCAAGAAGACGGACGCGCTCAAGGCGGCTTCCAAGGCGCTGAGCAAGGCCGCGACGAAGGGCGTCATCCACAAGCGCACCGCGTCCCGCCGCATCTCCCGCCTGGCCAAGGCCGCCGCCAAGAGCGCGCGTCAGGCCTGATGCACCCGGGGGCCTCTCGACAGGTCCCCACCCAGTCCTCGAAACAGGCTCCCCGGGAGGAGGCTTTGCGCCTCCTCACCAGGTGCTGGCGAGCCGATCGAACCCATCCCGCATGAGCACCTGCGCCAACCGGTCCAGGGCCGCCTGACGGTTGGACTCGGCCTCGAGGATGTCTCCGCTCCCCGGCAGGTAGTCCTCGGTCCCCGAGATGACTGTCTCCTGGGGTGGCTGTCCCTCCCGCACCAGCCGCAGGCGCACCGTCGCGGCGACGCGGAAGAAGCGGCCCACGATGGTGGGCGAGCTCCACAGCGACAGCACCGCCCCCTCTACCTTCGCGTCGCACGACGCCCCGCTGCCCAGCCGCCCCACGCGCGTCAGCTCCTGGCGGAAGTGGCGCGTGAAGAGCGTCTCCAGCGCGGGCTCCGGCGTGTCGTTGGTGAAGATGGGCGCGCACACGGACTTCACGCCTTCGGGCAGCCCCTCACCGCGCGGCGTGAAGCGGTAGCCACAGCCGGACAGCAGCAGGGAGCCCACCCCCAAGCCCGACAGCAGCACGGCCACGTGGAGACGCCGTGAGGCGGACTTCGAGCGGAGCGACATGGGCGGCACCCTACCCGCCCCGGCCCTTGCGTCAAGCGTGAGGCCCGTCCACCGGGCGCCCGTCCGCGTCCGTCACCACCACGCCCCGCGCCTTCACCGCGCCCGCCAGCGTGCGCCAGGCCTGGAGCAGCCGCGCGTCCCGCTCCGAGCCCCGCCGCGCGAGCCCCAGGGACCAGCGCGTCGTGCCGCCAGTGGACGTCTCCAGCACCAGCGTGTGCACGCGGCACACGGCCGCCAGCAGCACGCCCAGCGCCGTCAGTCCGAAGGCGACGAGTTTGAGCACGAGCACCGAGGCCACGGCCCCCAGCGCACCGAAGCCGCAGAGCATCAGCGCCTCCAGGAAGGGCCGCGTCTCGAGCGTCAGCGCGCGCAGGTGGACCAGCTCCACCACCCGGGGCGCCACCCCCTCCGCCATGCGATAGGAGAGCCGCCCCGCCTCGCCGACGAGCTGGCGGCCTCCCCCCAGGTCCGCCGTCAGGAACGGCCCGGGAGGAGTCGGAGGCGGCACGTCCGCCGGCGGAGGGGCCGGCAGCGGCGCGTCCGGAAGGGGCGCGCCACACGCGATGCACCGCGCGCCGCCGGCCGCCTGGGGCCGACCACACGCGGTGCACATGACGAGGACCTCGGTGGGCACCCGACTCCCCGCTCAGCCGACGACGAAGTTCACCAGCCGCTTGGGCACGAAGACGAACTTGCGCAGCGTCTTGCCGGTGATGGCGGACTTCACCCGCTCGTCCGCCTCCGCCGCCGCGCGCACGTCCGCCTCGCTCGCGTCCGCGGGCACCTGGATCTCCGCGCGCAGCTTGCCGTTCACCTGCACCGCGTAGGGGATGACGTCGTCCACCACCAGGGCCGGGTCGAACTCGGGCCACGCCTGCGAGACGGTGAGCTGCGCGCTGCCGTAGGCCTCCGCGATTTCGTCCGCGATGTGCGGCGCGAAGGGCGTGAGCATCATCGACAACAGGCGCACCGCCTCCGCCATGGCCGCCTTCTCCGCGGGCGTCTCCGGCGTGCCCGCGTCGGAGAGCGCGTTGAGGCACTCCATGATGCCCGCGATGGCGGTGTTGAAGGACAGCCGCTCGATGGCCTCCCCCACCCGCTTCAGGCCCTTGTGCGCCGCGCGGCGGATCTCCAGCGCCTTGCCCTCGAAGGGGCCCGCGTGCGTGGCGCCCGCCACGGCGGCCTGGTGCGTGGAGGCCAGCACCCAGACGCGCTTCAGGAAGCGGAACACGCCCTCCACCTGGGCGTCGGACCAGTCGAAGTCACGCTCCGGCGGGCCCGCGAACGCCACGTACGCGCGCGCGGTGTCCGCGCCGTACTTCTGGATGATGGAGGCCGGCGCGACGACGTTGCCCCAGCGCTTGGACATCTTGCGCTTGTCCGGACCGTTGACGATGCCCTGGGTGATCAGCCGCGTGACGGGCTCGTCCACCGGGCTCAAGCCCAAGAGCTTCATCACCCGCGTCCAGAACCGGAAGTACAACAGGTGCATCACCGCGTGCTCGGGCCCGCCCACGTAGATGTCCACGGGCAGGAAGCGCTGGGCCTCCTTCGGGTCGAACGGCGCGGCGTCGTAGTGCGGCGACAGGTAGCGCGCGAAGTACCAGCAGGAGTCGACGAAGGTGTCCATCGTCTCCGCCTCCCGGCGCGCGGGGCCACCGCACCTGGGGCACGTGGTGTTCACCCACGAGGCGACCTTGGCCAGCGGGGGCTCGCCCTTGCCGGTGAGCACCTCCTGCACGTCGATTTCGGGCAGCTTCACGGGCAGCTGCGACTCGGGCACGGGAATGCCGTGGCGCTCGGGGTCGCACTTCTCGCAGTAGACGATGGGGATGGGCGTGCCCCAGTAGCGCTGGCGGCTGAAGCCCCAGTCCTTCTGGCGGTACGTCACCGTCGCGCGGCCCTTGCCCTCCGACTCCAGCTTGCGCGCCATCTCCTGACGCGCCGCCTCGGACGTCTTCCCGCTGTACTCACCGGAGTCCACCAGCACGCCGTACTCGGTGTAGGCCGCCTCCAGCACGTCGCCCGCGGGCAGCTTGTCGCCCGTGGCCGGCTGGATGACGACCTTCACGGGCAGGCTGTACTTGCGCGCGAAGGCGAAGTCGCGCTCGTCGTGCGCGGGCACGCTCATCACCGCGCCGGTGCCGTAGTCGCTCAACACGAAGTTGGCGATCCACACGGGCACCGGCTGGCCGGTGAACGGGTTGAGGGCGTGGGCGCCCGTGAAGACGCCCTCCTTCTCCGTGTCCTCGCCCGTGCGCTCCGTCTTGGACTGGGCCGCCATCTTCTTCACGAAGGCGTCCACGTCCGCGCGGCGCTCGGGCGTCGTCACCTGGGCCACCAGCTTGTGGTCCGGCGCCAGCACCACGTAGGTGCAGCCGTAAATGGTGTCCACGCGCGTGGTGAACACGCGGATGGAGGCGTCATGCCCCTGGACGCGGAAGTCCGCCTCCGCGCCATCCGAGCGCCCAATCCAGTTGCGCTGCATGGACGTGATGCGGTCCGGCCACTCCTTGAGCGTGTCCAGCGCGTCCAACAAATCTTGCGAGAAGGCGGTGATGCGGAAGGCCCACTCGGGCATCTCGCGGTCCACCACGGGCGAGGAGCAGCGCTCGCACACGCCGTCCTTCACCTGCTCGTTGGCGATGACGGTGTGGCAGCCGGTACACCAGTTCACCTTGCTGAAGCGGCGATAGACGAGCCCCTTCTCCAGCATCTTGATGAAGAACCACTGGTTCCAGCGGTAGTACTCCGGCTGGCTGGTATTCACCTCGCGGGACCAGTCGTAGCTGTAGCCCAGGCTCTTCATCTCCGCCTTGAAGGAGACGATGTTCTCCTGGGTGCGGATGGCCGGGTGCACGCCGTCCTTGATGGCCGCGTTCTCCGCCGGCAGGCCGAACGCGTCCCAGCCCATGGGGTGCAGCACGTCGTAGCCGCGCATCAGGAAGTAGCGCGCGTACACATCCCCGATGAGGTAGTTGCGCACGTGTCCCATGTGCATCTTGCCACTGGGGTACGGCAGCATCTCGAGCACGTACTTCTTCGGTGCGCCCGGACGCCTGCCCGCCCGGAAGATGCCGGCCTCGTCCCAACGGGCCTGCCACTTACCTTCAATCGCCTGCGGCTCGTAACGCTCGTTCATCGCCATATCCGCTGCGCCTCTTATGGGAGGGCCGGCCCTGGGGGCAACCAATCTCGCCGGCCACTCCTGGCCGACGGAGCCCGCTTTCTCCGGCTGACCCGAGAGAACCCCCGGCCCGGCCGTTCTGTGCCCGCCGCGCGCATGGAACCGGGCGGCCGCAGGCACGGATGCACCGCGCCAACACAGCCCGCTACAGCGCCGCCCCGCGGGGGCTGATGCGGTGACGCCTCCACCCTCCCCACCACGTCGACCTTACGGAGATCCACGACGTCCCCCCTCGGGTAGGGACACCGCTTCCCTCGTGGCGCCGGTCCATCGCGCTTCGCGTCAGCCAGCTCTCGATACGAGATCGGAATATTTCCGTTTGGATGGATTTGGCCAACATTCTTGAAAAACAAGTCTTACCATTGACTTGGTTCAGTTCACCCACCGACGATTCGCGCCCACGGCACCTGCAGGGGGGGCCGTTCCCACCGTTGCGAGGAAAGATCCGAATGACGCTTAAGAGAGCGTTGATTCCGGGGTGCGTGATCGCACTCTTCTCGTTGGAAACAATGGCGCAGGAAGCCACCACTCCGGCTCCCGAGCCGCAGACGCCCGCGGCGCAGGCTCCGGTGAGCCCGGCACCCGCGCAGGCTCCGGCCGCCACCACTCCGGCCTCCCCCCCGCCCGCCGCGGCGCCCGCGCCCTCCTTGGGCCGCACGGTGAGAGGCCGCGTCGCGGACCGGCTGACGAACGAGGGCCTGCCGCTGGTGCGCGTCATCATCAAGGGCACCACCCAGGGCGTGGAGACAGAGTTGGACGGCACGTTCGTGCTGCCCAACGTCCCGCCGGGTGCCACCACGCTGCTGTTCTCCAGCCAGGACTACGGCGAGCGTGAGGTGCGCGTCGGCGCCACGCAGACCAGCGTGAACGTGGCGCTCGACAACGTCTTCTCCGAGGAGATGGTCGTCGTGGGCCGCGCCTCCGAGCTGGCGCGCAAGCACCTGGCCAACTCGGTGGCCTCCGTCAGCGCGGAGGAGATGAACCGCGCGCCCGCGCAGACGGTGGACCAGGCCCTCCAGGGCAAGATCGCCGGCGCCAACATCCAGCAGAACTCCGGCGCCCCGGGCGGCGGCATCCAGATGCGCCTGCGCGGCGTGTCCACCATCAACGGCTCCACCGCGCCCCTCTACGTCATCGACGGCGTGCTCGTCAGCGACGTGGCCATCGCCTCGGGCGTGTACGTGGTGACCGACTCGGTGGGCGGCTCCAACCCGAACCCCACCCAGGACAACCAGGTCAACCGCATCGCGGACATCAACCCCAACGACATCGAGAGCATCGAGGTCCTCAAGGGCGCGTCCGCCGCCGCCATCTACGGCTCCAAGGCCGCCAACGGCGTCGTCATCATCAACACCAAGCGCGGCCGCGCCGGCGAGCCCAAGGTGGAGCTCACCCAGCGCGTGGGCATGTACACGCTGGCCAACAAGCTGGGCACCCGCCGCTTCGAGACGGTGGAAGAGGCCGTGGAGACCTTCGGTCCGGAGGCCGCCAACTACTGGACCGGCAACCGGTATGACCACGAGGCCAAGCTGAGCGGCCGGCGGGACCTGTCCACGGAGACGCTCGCCAGCGTGAGCGGCGCCAGCGGCAACACGCGCTACTTCGCGTCCGCGATGCTCCGCAACGACGAGGGCATCATCAAGAACACCGGGTACGAGAAGGAGTCGTTCCGCCTCAACCTGGGTCAGACGATCGGCGAGGCGGTGGAGGTGAACGTCGCCACCAACCTCATCCACACGCTGGGTCAGCGCGGTCTGACGAACAACGACAACCAGACCATCACCAACTACATGGTGCTGCCCAACGTGCCCGAGTTCCTGAACATGGACCCGGACGCGGCCGGCGTGTACCCCACCAACCCGTTCCTCGGCAACGGCGCCAACCCGCTGCAGACGGCCGCGCTGGTGAAGAACGACGAGGACGTGTGGCGCTTCATCGGGTCCGGTGACGCCACCATCCACCTGATGAAGACGGACGAGCACCACCTGCGCGTGCTGGCCAACGCGGGCGTGGACCGCTTCCAGCAGGAGAACCGGCTGCTGTTCCCGCCCGAGCTCAACTTCGAGCCGGTGGACGACACCTTCCCGGGCACGTCGCTGTTCGGCACCAGCCAGGTGCGCAACCTCAACGGCGGCCTCAACCTGGTGCACAGCTACAAGCCGGCCTCCAAGTTCCTCAGCGCCACCACGTCCGCCGGTGTGCAGCTCGAGGAGCGCCGCATCGACTCCACCTACGTCATCAGCGAGAACCTCAACGCCGGCCAGCCCGGCGTGGACAACGGCACGGTGATTGGCGTGCGCGACGACGCCAACCACGTCAGGGACCGTGGCTACTACCTGCAGGAGGAGGTGCTCCTGCTCGAGGAGCGGCTGACCCTGGTGGGCGCCATCCGTGGCGAGCAGTCCAGCGTCAACGGCAACCCCAACAAGCTCTTCTTCTTCCCCAAGCTGGCGGCCGCGTACCGCATCCCCACGCTGCCCGCGTTCATGAACGAGCTGAAGGTCCGCGCGGCCTACGGCGAGACGGGCAACCTGCCCCAGTACGGCATGAAGTTCAGCGGCATGAGCGCGCTGAACAACGTGCAGGGCACCCCGGGCCTCATCGGCACGGGCGTGGCGGGCGACCCGAACATCCGTCCGGAGCGCCAGCGCGAAATCGAGGCCGGCGTCGACGCGCTGCTGTTCGGCGGCGACCTGACGCTGGAGCTGTCCGTGTACCAGCGTGGCATCAGCGACATGCTGCTGCGCCGCGCGCTGCCCACCTCCACGGGCTTCACCACCCAGTTCGTCAACGGCGGCTCGCTGCGCAACCGCGGCATCGAGGCCATGGTGCAGGTGACGCCGCTGAGCGGCCCGCTCGAGTGGACCAGCTCCGCGACGTTCGCGCTCAACCGCAGCAAGGTGACGAACCTGCCGGTGGCGCCGTTCCAGGCGGGCGGCTTCGGCAACTCGCTGGGCGCGTTCTTCATCGAGGAGGGCGCGTCCGCCACGCAGATCGTCGGCAACGTGGGCCGCGACGCGAACGGCAACCCCATCGTCCGCAAGATTGGCGACACGGAGCCCACCTTCACCATGGGCTTCGCCAACACGCTGCGCTACGCGGACGTGACGCTGTCCTTCCTGTGGCACTGGCAGCAGGGCAGCGACATCATCAACCTGACGCGCTACCTGTATGACAGCGCGGGCACCTCCGCGGACTTCGAGACGGCGGGCCGCGAGCGCGTGGCGAACCGCCGGGGCAACGCGACGATCTACATCGAGGACGCGACGTTCCTGAAGCTGCGCGAGGTGACGCTCAGCTACAACCTGCCCAAGAGCTGGGTGTCCGCCATCCCGAAGCTCCAGAACGCGCGGCTGAGCCTCAGTGGCCGCAACCTCCTGGTGTTCACGGGCTACTCGGGTCTGGACCCCGAGGTGAGCAACTTCGGCAACCAGGCCATCGCGCGCAACATCGACGTCGCCCCGTTCCCTCCCAGCCGCAGCTTCTGGACGTCGCTCGACGTCGGGTTCTAAGCCATGAACATGTACCAGACGAAGAAGACCCTGTTGGCGTTGTGCGCGGCGGTGGGCCTGGGCGGCTGCGGCAGCCTGGACATCGGCGACCTCAACAACCCCAGCCTGGATGCCTTCCGCGACAACCCCACCGTCTCCGGCGTCAACAGCGCGTCCACGGGCCTGCTGCTGGGCCACCGCGCGGGCGTGTCGGCGCCGAACGGCTACGTCGCGCAGCTGGGCGTCATCGGCCGCGAGGCGTACGTGTTCGACCCCGCGGACCCGCGCGCCATCGACGAGATGCTCGGCCCCGTCATGGACCCGGGCGCCGCGGCCTTCGGCGGCAACTACTGGACGGCGCCCTACGCCAACATCCGCAACGCCAACACCCTGCTGGCCGCGCTGGAGAAGGTGGCGGGCCTGTCGGACGCGCAGAAGGAGGGCGTGCGCGGCTTCGCGAAGACGATGCAGGCGCTCGACTTCCTGGTGGTCATCAACACGCGTGACACCCAGGGCGCGCCCATCGACGTGGACCGCCCGCTGGGCGCGGACCTGGCCCCCATCGAGGGCAAGGACGCGGTGTTCGCCCACATCGCCGGGCTGCTCGACACGGCCGCGGGCCACCTGGACAACGCCGGGGACAGCTTCTCGTTCCGGCTGAGCACGGGCTTCAACGGCTTCGACACGCCGGCGACGTTCCGCACGTTCAACCGCGCCGTCCGCGCGCGCGTGGCCGTGTACATGGGCCGCAACGAGGACGCGCTCACGGCGCTGAGCCAGTCCTTCATCACCGCCAACGTCCCGGCCGATGACGGCGCGAAGGCCGCGGCCCTCGCCTCGCTCAACGTCGGCGTCTACCACGTCTTCCGCGCGGCCTCCGGCGACGCGGACAACGGCCTGTTGTCCACCACCGTCTTCGCCCACCCGTCCATCGCGACGGACGCGGAGACCGCGGGCGCGGGTGGCCCGGTGGATGACCGCGTGACGCGCAAGACGGTCAAGCTCAACGCCCCCGTCAGCGCCGCGGACGGCAAGCTGACGACGGACCTGCGCTTCACGCTGTACACGTCCGCGGACGCGCCCGTGCCCATCATCCGCAACGAGGAGCTCATCCTCCTGCGCGCCGAGGCCAACATCGGCATGGGCCAGATTGGCGCCGCCGCGGATGACCTCAACTACATCCGCACCCGCTCCGGCCGCCTGCCGGCGCGCACGGACATCACCGAGGAGAACGCCCTGGACGAGCTGCTCAAGCAGAAGCGCTACTCGCTGATGTTCGAGGGCGGCCACCGGTGGATCGACATGCGCCGCTACGGGAAGCTGGACGAGCTGCCGCGCAACCTGGACCCCAACGTCCCGCCGCACGCGTTCTTCCCCATCCCCGTCGCCGAGGTCAACGGACGGCAGTAGCCGTCCTCCGGGGCTCCAGCGCCAACGCCTGGAGCCCCCGTCGCCCCAGCCCCGGGTGCGCGCCTCGTCGCTCGCCCGGGGCGTTTCATTTCAGCGAGGAGGCCTGCCCAGCCCCGCGCGCTCCGCGACGAGCGCTCCCAGCGCGGACCAGTCCAGGTCTCCGTGTCCCTGGGCCACGCCGCCCAGGTACTGGTCCCTCACGAGGCTGGCCAGCGGCATGGGCACCTCCGCCGCGCGCGCCGCCTCCAGCACCAGCCCCACGTCCTTGAGGCCCAGCCGCAGGGCGAAGCCCGCCGGCGAGTACCGCTCCTCCGCGATGGCGCGGGCGTAGTTGGCGAAGATGGGCGAGCTCGCGAAGACGGACTGGAACACCTCCAGGAACTGTCGGGGCTCGACGCCGGACTTGCGCGTGAAGGCGAACGCCTCCGCGAGCGCCTCCAGCATCGACGCGATGAGGAAGTTGCCCGACAGCTTCACCACGTTGGCCATGGACGCGTGCTCGCCCAGCACCGTGAGGCCCCGGCCCAACGACTCCAGCAGCGGCTTGACGCGCTCCACGTCCACCTGCGCGCCCGCGGCCACCACCCACAGCTGCTTCGCCTCGGCGGCCTCGGGACGGCCGAACACGGGCGCCGCCACGTAGCCCTGCCCCGCGCTGGTGTGCGCGTCCGTCAGGCGCTGGGAGAGCGCCACGGAGATGGTGCTCGAGGAGACGTGCACCGCGCCCTTGCCCAGCCCCTCGACGATGCCCTGGGCGCCCACGGACACGGCCTCCGCCGCCACGTCGTCCGCGAGCATGCTGAACACCACGTCGGCGCCCCGGGCCGCGTCCGCGGGACTCGACGCCATGCGCGCGCCCTGCTTCACCAGGGGCTCGCCTCGCGCCGGTGAGCGGTTCCACACCGTCAGCGCATGCCCGGCGCCAAGCAGGCTCTTCGCCATGGGCAGCCCCATGTTGCCCAGTCCCACGAATCCCACCTTCATGTCGCGCTCCCGTCGGTTCGGTCCGCGGACTTCCTGCGCGCCCGGGCCCGGTGCCCGCCACCTCTTTCCGGGCGCGAGTCCAGGAGCCGACGCTCGGGCCTACTCCGGCCGGTCCTCGGAGACGTCCAGGTGTTCGAAAGCGCGGCCCAGCCAGAGCACGCCCAGCCCCACCTCCGTCAGCAGCACGGCCGCCGCCGCCAGTCCCGCCAGCGGCAGCGCCCAGAGGTCCAGCGAGCTCCAGGCCACGAAGGCCACCAGCGAGCCCACCAGCGCCGCGGGCACCAGCCCCAGCAGGGAGACCACCAGCGAGCCCACCAGCGTCAGCAGGCGCTGGCCCAGGGCCTCGATGCCGCGCGCGCTGCCCACCCGGTCCGCCGGAACCCACGCGGGGAACAGCACCACCGCGCCGTTCTGGACGAACAGCCCCGCCAGCGCCACCGAGGGCAACAGCGCCGCCAGCGCCAGTCCCCCGGGCCACCAGTACGTCATGAGCCAGTCGTCCTCGGCGCCCGGGCCACAGACGAGGCCCACCGCGAGCAGCCCCAGTTGCAGGCTGCTGACCACCAGCGCCGACGCCGCCAGCTCCGCGCCCACCACCTGCCAGCCCGCGAGCGGCAGCGCGCGCAAGAGGTCCAGCTTCGGCAGGTCCATGCGCAGGTCCATGCGGAACGCGCTCGGCCCCACCACCGTCATCATCACCGCCAGCAGCGTGGCCATGGGCCCCACCACGCGGCGCGTGTCGGTGAACACGTTCGACTCGCCCATCACCGACACGATGACGGCGGCGAGCAGCAGCGGCGCCATCACCGTCCACACCCCGCCCGCCATCCGCTTGCGGGTGATGAGGTTCTTCCAGATGAGCGCTACCTCGGGACGCCCCCGCGCCGACAGCCGGAAGGGCGCCTTGCGAGCCCCCAGCCCGCCCTTGCGCACGAGCGTCCCGGAGAGGCGCTGGGACTGCTCACGCACGCGCGCCTCGGCCTGCGTCACCGCCGTCTCCTCGAAGGGCACCTCCGCCAATCGCACCCAGACGTAGTGCGCCACGGCCAGCACCACCACGGGCGGCAGCGCGCTCCAGAAGGCCGCCGTGTCGCGCGCCAGCGACGGCGCCACCAAAAGCCTGCCGGGCCACAGCACCACACTCAGCCCCGGCGAGCCCACCACCGCCTCCACCCAGTGGCGCAGCGCCCCCGGCGTCCCCACCGTCCTGGGGAACGGGTACGTCTCCAG
>NZ_SRLW01000312.1:0-11727 GCF_006518215.1 Myxococcus sp. AB025B | reverse complement strand
CGGCGTTCGGCTTGAAGAAGGTGGGGGACACCAGCGCGGTGGTGGCGGAGGCGAAGGGGTACTCGGTGGTGCGGCTGTTGGAGCGCCGCGACGCGAGGGTGCCGGCGTTCGAGGAGGTGAGGGCGGAGGTGGAGGGGCGAGCGCTGCCGCAGTGGAAGCGAAAGGTTCTGGAAGGATTGCTGGCCCGGCTGCGTGAGACGGGCTCGGTGAGCATCGACATGCCAGTGACGCCCTGAGGGCGTGGTCGGGAGCGTCTGTGTATCTACGTGATTCGAATGGCGGTCTCGCGCGGCTCATTCCAGGGTTGCTCGCGGCGGCCCTGACGCTCGTTGCGTGTCGTGATGAGAAGGTCGTGGCCGAGGTTGGAAAAAGGGACGTGCTGGACGCGGACGTCGCGGCCTTCATTGCCTCGCGCAGCTCGAGAGACCGTCCGACGCCTGCCGAGGCACTCGATGCCTTGGTGGGACGCAGCCTCCTCGCGGAGGAGGCTCGGCGAGCTGGGCTCGACAGGGACCCGGAAGTCCAAGCGCGACAGCGGGCGTCCGAGCGCGAGCTGCTGGCTCAGGCACTCCTGGAGAAGCGTCTGGCGGAGGCGAGCACGGAGTCGAAGCTTCGCGAGCGCTACGCGGCGACACGAGAGCAGCTCGGCCGCCGCGAGGTCCATGTCCGACAGCTCCTGGTCCGCCTTCCACCGTCGGCGGATGAGCAGGCCCGAGCTCAGGCACAGTCTCGTATGAATGGCTTGTTCGCCCGGCTCGCGGGGGGAGAGCCGTTCGAGAAGGTCGCGCGCGAGAGCTCTGAGGACCCGAGCACCGCCGCACGGGGTGGAGACCTGGGGCCCGTGCTGGAGGGCCAGGTCGACGACGTGTTCTTCGAGGAGGCTGCGCGACTCGCGAAGGGGGAGCGCTCCCGGCCATTCGCGACGCCATACGGTTTGTATCTCCTGGAGGCGGTGGAGCCCGTGAAGCAAGTGGTTCCGAGCTTCGAGGAGTCCCGCGGGAAGGTGGAGGCCGAGGCCCGCCGCGAGACGCAGGGACGGTTGCTGGAGGAACTCCGGGCGCGAATCCCCGTGAAGCTCTACCCCGAGCGGCTTGGCCAGGATGGAGCCTCTTCCAGTGGCGTGGGGACGAAGGACGCGGGACGCGGGCGATGAGGCGTCAGGGGCGTGGCGCCAGGAAGTCTCTCGTCCGGGATGGCGGGCTCCATTGGGGCACGGGTGTGAGTGCGACGGGCAGGCGAGGAGAAAAGGGATGAACCAGGGTGCCGTGGGAGTCTGGTCGAGGTGGGTGTTCGCGCTCCTGGTGGTCGCGTCCCTCGCGAGTTGTCGCAAGAAGCCGGAGGGACAGGAGCCCCTCCCCAGTGAACCCGGCCCAACGCTGGGCGTGTCGCGCGCGACGCTCCCCGTCGAGTCACTCGCTCCGGCCTGTGCGGGCGTTCTGCCCGAAACCGTGAATCCGAGCTGGCGCTTGGGGGGGCTGTCGGTTCCCGGGGGAGAGGCTCGAACCGAGACCTTCGCTGCCTCGGACAATCTGGATGCCTTGGTGGTCCTCCAGAATGGCGACGGAAAAGGCGCGGGAAAGGCGCAGTCCGCGGCCGTCTCGCTCAATGGCGTCGCGGTAGGGACGATCTCCGCGGGCCAGGACCTGAAGGTCTTTCGCGTCACCCTCTCCGCGAGCAACCAGATCGCAGTCGAAGCCCAGGGGGAGGGTCGGGTCCGGGTCTCCGTCGCGATGCTGGGCACGCTTCCTTGCATGATGGCGGACACCGGGTATCTGCAGCCCGGGCACGCGCCGTCTCCCGCAGTTTTCGATTTCGAGCCCAAGGGTGTGGGGACGCTCGGAGTGCTGGTGGTGGACATGTTGGGCGAGACCGTTGACGCCCAGGTTCGCCTGAATGGAATGGATGTCCTGGCGGGAGTTTCTCCCTCGCAACGCCGCGTCCATGCGACCGCCATCTCCTTGAACGCCACCAATCGGCTGGAAGTCCTGGCGCAGGGTGGCGCCGACTCCAACGTGCGCGTCGCCATCTTCGATGCTGACACGCTCCCAACGGCGGTGTCCTTCACCGAACCCGAGGATGGTGCCTACGTCACCAGTTCACCCATCGTTGCCTCGGGAAAATATGGCAGCGATGGGAAGTCCTTGATCGTCAATGGCACGCCAGCCTGGCTCGTGGGCTCGGATGGCTTCAGGTCGGACGTGCCGCTTGTGGAAGGCGTGAACTCCATCACGGCGGTCATGGCGGATTCCTGTGGGAACGTCTCCCGGGTGTGTCGAGCCGTGGTGCTCGATCAGAATGCGCCCGTCATCACCGTGCGAGGGGTGTCCGATGGAGACGTGACGCGCGGCCCCGTGACGGTGGAGTGGGAGGCGGTAAGTCCCTACGTGGTCAGTACCTCGGCCACGCTCAATGGCGCCTCCATCGCGAACAACACGGAGGTGTCGGCGGATGGCGAGTACGAACTGCTCGTCACCGCGGAGGATCCCGAGGGCCGGGTAGCGATGAAGCGGGTCCGCTTCACGCTGTTGGTGCGGGTCCCGGTCGTCACCGTGATGGGTATCTCCGAAGGAGAGTTCGCCTCTCGGGTGGTGACTCCATCCATCCAGGTGGACAGCAACTATATCGAGGCGCTGATTATCACGTTGAACAGCGTGGGGCATCCCAACAACACCCCCATCCACGATGACGGCACGTACTCGCTCTACGTCGTCGCGAAGGACCGCGCCGCCAATTACGGCATCGCCACGGTGAACTTCACCATCGACCGGACCTTCCCGCTGGTGGCGTTGTCGGGTGTGGCCGAGGGGGCCGTTCTCAAGGGGCCTGTCGTGGTGAGCTATACCGCCACGGACCTCAACATGGCGCCGGAAGGGGTCGAAGCCCTCCTGGATGGCCAGGAGTATCACGGCGGCGACACCATCGCCGCCGAGGGGCCGCATACGGTGAGTGTCACCGCCCGTGACAAGGCGGACAATCGAACGGTCTCCTCCGTCTCCTTCACCCTGGACCGCACGCCTCCACTCCTCGTGATTGACGGAGTTCCCGAGGAAGGACTCGTCGCTCGGGTCGTGACGCCCGTCTTCAGTGCCACGGATGCGAATCCTGGAAGCGTGAGCGCGACGCTGCGTGGCGCGCCATTCGCTTCGGGGACGGCGGTGGGGGACGACGGGGACTATCTGCTCGAGATCCGAGCCGAGGATCAGGCCGGGAACGTCACGAGCACGGCCAAGAGCTTCGCGATCGACCGCACGCCCCCCGTCGTTACCGTAGAGGGGGTTGATGAGGGCGAGCTGCGCAGGACGCCCGCGACAATCTCCTGGACCGTCGCGGATGCTCATCCCGGCACTGTCAGCGCCACCCTGGATGGCTCGCCGGTGACGAGCGGTGGCACGGTCTCCGCCTCGGGAGCGCACGTGCTGGTCATCACCGCGACGGACCTCTTGGGGAACGTTCGCGAGGAGCGGAGGAGCTTCGTCATCGATGCCGAGCCTCCGGTCGTCACCATTCACAAGCCGGTGAATGGCCTGGTGACGCGGGCGGCAGAGGTGGAAGTCGAGGTCTCGGCGGTGGACGAGAGCCTCGTCGACCGCGTTCTGGTGGGAGGAGAGCAACTGGTCCGGGGGCCCGATGGTCTCTGGCGGCGGATGCATTCGTTGCTCGAGGGGACCAACCTCCTCGTGGTCACGGTCATGGATGCAGCGGGGAACACCGCGACCCAGAGCGTGTCGGTCATCCGGGATTCAGAAGAGCCGGTGGATGGTGGGGTTGCAGATGGCGGAACTCCGGATGGAGGTGCTGGGCAGGATGCGGGAACCCCGCAGTGGGATGCGGGAGGGCCGTCTCGCGACGCGGGACCCGCGGATGGCACTGACGCCGGCTCGGTGGGGAACTCAGATGCTGGCGGGGGCGTGGAGCCCGCTCCGGTCCTGGTGGTCGAGGCGCCGCAGGAGGGCGGGGTCTATGGGGGAGCCCACGTGGTCGTCAGTGGACGGATCGAGGGGGGCACACTCCCGCTGACGGTCACCGTACAAGGTGCGGGCATGGCGGTGAACGGTCGCGAGTTCACCGGCGCCTTGTCGCTCGCGGATGGAGACTACTCGCTGCAGTTCCGGGTGACGGATGCGCGCGGCCGTTCGCATACGCAGACCCGGTCCGTGGCAATCGACCGGCTTCCTCCTCAGCTCTCTCTGATCCCTCCACCTTCGGGGTGGGAGCGAATCGCGCAATCCCCGTACCTGCTCACGGGGACGGTGGGAGAGCGACATCTGTCTGAGGTGTTGGTGGACGGCGTTCCGGCGCGAGTCGTCGCGGGGACGTTCAGCGCCTATGTGACCTTGCCACCGCAGGTTCCCACGCAGGTCATCGTGGTGGCGCGCGACGTCGCGGGCAACCGCGCCCAGCAGACCGCCACGCTCACGCTCCGTGGAAGTGCTCCCCGGGTGGCCATCCTGGAACCTTCGGATGGCTTCGAGGCCTCGACGTCGGAGGTGACGGTTCGTGTCCGTGTCACCAGCGCCGCGCCGCTAACGAGTCTGAGGATTGGCACGGAGTCGCTTGATGTGTCGCCGGAGCGAGACGAATACACCACGACGGTGCGGTTGAGCCTGGGGGAGAACGTCATCCGCGTCACCGCGGAGGACACGCAGGTGTCCGAGGGGGCGACGGGAGGGATGGTCGGAACGGCGAGCATCACGGTGCGCTACCGCGACGCAAGTCAGGAGCCTCTCTCCGTGACAGGGGTCTCGCCACGAGGGGGCGAGCAGGGAATCGAGCCCGACTCGCTGGTGAGCGTGTCCTTCAACAAGCCTATCCGAGGTACGGCCCTGGCGGAACGATTCCAGGTCCAGGTGAATGGGGAGGGGGCGGCACTGCCTGGCGGCTACTCGGTGGCGCCCGGGGGACAGACGGTGTCTTTCATCGCCAGGGATCCGCTTCCCGAAGGGGCTCGACTGAGGGTGCTGGTGAGGAACCTCGAGCCGGTGACACCGCCGGGGATGGGCAACGCGGAGTTCTCCAGCGAGTTCACGGTGCGCCGCCCCTTGACGCGTGTGCGCGGGTACGTCGTGGATGCGGACTATCGGCCTTTGCCGGGAGTCAAGGTCTCGGTGGAGGGGACGACGCTGTCCACGGTGAGTGGTCCGGATGGCAACTGGACCCTCTTCCCGTCGCGCGGTGGTGAGCTGGTGCTGCGCTACGAGGGCGGCCTCACGTCCGAGGGACAATCGTTCCCCTCCGTGCGTCGTCGCCTGTTCGCCCAGGCCGAAGCGGACACGCTGGATGCTCCGCTGGCGCTGACCGCAGTGGATACTGCCTCTGCCCAGGTGGTCGATGCCTTGCGCCCGATGTCGATGGACTTCGCCGGGCGTCATCGAGGTCTGCGCGTGGACGTGCCCGCGGAGGGACTCTTCTTCGAGGATGGCGCGACGCGTGGGTTGGTGACCGCGACCGAGGTCCAGCCCTATGCCCTGCCACTGCCCATGGAGGGGCGCGCGGGCCTTGGCGCGCTCTGGCAGATGGGGCCCGCGGGGCTCAGGCTCCAGAAGTCGGTCAGCGTGACGTTCCCCAATCGAACGAATCTGCCCGCGGGGCGGTTGGCGATGGTCCTCGGCCATGATCCTCAGCGGCATGTGCTCAAGCGCGTGGGCTTCGCGCGGGTGAGCGCGGATGCGACGGTGCTGACTCCCGTGAGCCCCCTGGGGCTCACGTCCCTGGAGTTCGTGGGCTATGTGCCACTCGACGAGGTCCAGCATCAGGCGGTGGCCACTGCGCTGGGCTTGGACGCCGCGGGAGGAGATGCTGGGCAGTCGCTCGATGGCGGAAGTGGCCTTCGCGGCTCCAGGGAGGGAGTTCGCCCCGTGAGGTCATCGGAGCCCCTCTGGAAACAGCTCCTGTCGAATTTCGCGGTGACAGAGGCGCACGCCCAGCTTGGAGGTGGGTTGAATCAAGCCGCCTACACCGCCTTCGACACGCTGGCGGGAATGGCCATCCCGGGCGCGGTGACGGGCTCGGTGCGCGCTCCCCTGGAGCGTCAGCTCGAACTGGAGGTGAGCAGGCCCACGCTCCCAGGACAGGGAGCGCCTGCGTCCGAGCAGACCGTGACGCTGCCGTATTCGATGGCGCTCGATTTCCGGTCGCGCTTCGTCTCGATGGACCCCTACGAGGTGGCCAACCCCGAGACGGTGCTCGTGAAGCTGACGGCGGAGGGCCCACAGGGGCCGTTGCCGGAGCCGACTCCGGGCGCATGGCAGGCACAGGGCGTGGGCGAGGCGTCGGTGGCGCAGGATGTCGCATTGCCCGAGGGGCGGACCGTGCTGACCCTGTCCGCGCTGTCGAAGTCCGCGCATCGCCTCCTGAAACTCGAAGCGGAGCTGGTCCGGGAGCCGAGCGACGCGGGGCCCGTCCGGGCGAGGCTGCGGCTGCGCACGCTGCAGGACACCTTCAGTGACGTGGGAGACGAAGCGGTCCACAGCCCGGTTCGCTTCAAGAATCTGCGGGTGACGGTCACTGGTCCGGGGGGCGGTTCGGTGGGGATGACCGGGGCCTCCGGAGGGTTCGGCATTCCGGTGGCGGGCCTGACCGGCGGAGAGATGGGGATTGCTTGCACGGAGGTGCCCACGGGCCCGCGGCTGGTGGAGCGACTGGGAGATGATGGCGTCATCCGCTACACGCCGACGCTCAACCAGTTCCCCGTATGCTCCCAGACCTTCACGGTGAGCCCCGGGAGCAGCGCGCGTGCGGACATCCTGGTGGATGTGCGGATGCTGTATGGCGCGTTGACCTTCGTGAATCGGCGAGGTGAGTCACTGGGGTTGAACTGTGACGAGGACGCCTACAGCCAGAGGGCCCAGACGCCGGGAGAGTTCGTCGACATCGCCCTGCGCGACGTGAAGTCCACCGAGGTGCACTTCTTCCGCGAGGATGACCTCGAGCACCCCATTGCCACGTTCGCTGCGGGAACGCCGAATGGAGCAGTGTGTGGCCAGGGCTCGTATCAGCCCGGCGACCCGCATGGGTACTACACGCGGGTGAGGACAGGCCCCGCCGCGCGCATCCGGCAGGTGGCGCGCGAGCGGTGCAGGGATTTGGAGCGGGAGCGCGGAACCGTCGACGGTGGGGGTCTGAGCGAAGCGGACCAGGGCTATTACGACGGGAACTGTCGCGACAACCGGACCAATCACTTGCGGTTGAACCCAGGGGATCGCCTGGTGGTCTTCGCGGTGAACCACGCGACGGGCTACTCAGGGATGACCCACGTGACGGTGCCGGCCGTGAACCGTGTCGAGCGCTCCGCATCGGGGACCTGTCAGGCCGATGACGAGGCGGGGGGACCGCTCCAGGTGACGGAGCTGGGCGAGACGATGACGCTGTCTCGTTGCACCCAGGCGGAGCTGGGGATTCCCGCGGACCTCAAGCTCTATCCGCCCGAGCTCGACATCCGTGTGTCCAGGCGTCTGACGCCAGAGGGCGTTCAGGTCGCGGCACGGCCCAGCCTCGTTCGCCATGGTGGCGCGGGAACGACGAAGGATGACTTCCTTCAACTCGACACCCACTGGCGCGTGCGGCAGATGCCGGAGGTGGCGACCGACGGTGGCGCCGGGAGTGATGCAGGAGTGGTCGCGCACGCCGACGCCGGGCCGGACGAGGCGTCATGCCTGACGGTCGGCTACCTGCCGGATGGCGGTATCTGCGAGCCTGGGATGCTGCGGGACCTGGGCGCGCCGGGTGAGGCGCTGGAGCAGTTCTGCTCCGAGCTGCCCGCGTCCTCGCCCCACCGGGTGCTTGGGCGTTGCGACATGGGGACGCCGCGCGTCGTGGATGTGCCTCCTGGTGTTCCCGCGATCGCGGGGCGTGTGGTTCGTGTCACGGGGACGGCCGAGGAGCAGCCCGTGGTGGTGACGTTCCCGGTGCGCCCGGGCCGTCACACTGCCTCTGTCCAGACTCCGTTGACCTACGTGAACAGTCAGGGGCAGATGGCGACCCTGGGGGCGCTGCCGAGGGCCAACTACTATCTGCACGTCATCGGGCATCCGATGCTCGAGCGGGACAGGAACGACGACGGCTTCCTGCAGCCGGACGAAGTGAACGCGCCGCCGCCGAACTTCTGCGAGCCCGGCGACTGCACGAACCGGGATGGGATGCCGGAGTCCGAACCGGAGACCGGCGAGCACCCTGAGTCACTGCCGAAGTGGGCGGTGGGGTTGAAGAACGTCTACCGGCACCGCGAGTCGGATGGCTCGGCGCTGGAGCGGTATGACCGCGCCCGCGAGCATGAGTTTCGCGTGCTGGAGCTGGGCGCCGCCAGCATCGTCGCCGAGGGCGGGGAGCATGTTCAGCAGGATGGCGGCTCGACCGATGGGGGGCGTGTCCTCGCGGGGACTCGGCCCGAGGCCACGGATGATGACGTGGCGTACCAGTTCCTGCTCAATGGCCTGCAAGCGCCGGACGTTCCGGGCCGCGCGGGAACGGTGAGTGGCGAGTACCGGCTGCGCCTGGGAACGGATGACTTCGGCATCGAGTGCCCGGTGGAGTTCAACCCCGAGCAGCGGACGATCAGCGGTACCTGTGATGGAGAGTATCTCCCGGAGGTGCTGTCGGCGGCGGACATCCTGTACTTCGAGCTGTACCTGAGCGGGAACGCGGACAACGTGCTGTACCGCTTCAACTTCCATGGCATCTCGCCTCGCACGGACTTCGTGACGGCGGGCAGCGAGGACACACAGGTTCGTTCGCTGGCCAGAGCGACGCCTTCGGCATTGTCATCGCAGAGCGCGACCTCTCGGCCCATCTCCGTCAAGGCCATGGCGCAATTCGCCATCGAGCCGGATGTGATGACGGAGGGGACGATCCGCCTCTGTGAGGGGGCTGCGTGCACGAAGGACACGCTGCTCAAGGCCGCGGAGGTGCGGTACGTCCGGAACGAGGCAACGGGGGCAGGCCAGTACCAGGTGGTGAGGTATCTCGATGAGGCGGACGCGGATATCTCACAGCCGCTCATCATCCAGGCGAAGCCGGGTGCGAATGGCGCTGGGCGCTTCACGCTGCCGCTCGCCAATCACCTGGGGCGCATGCAGGACATGCGCGCGCAGGGACGAGAGGTGGTCCTGACCCTCGAGCCGAAGGCAGGGCCCACGGGCGTGAGCACTCCGATGAAGCGGGTGCTGGGCGAGCCGGTAGGGCGCTATACCTTCGTGAATGCCATGGCCGCCGGCCAGACGGTGTTCCAGGGCGTCAACCTCGCGGGAGGCCACCTCCGGGTGACACACGAGGACTTCTCGGTCCCTCATCTCGCGGAGACTGTGTCGTTCTCGCGGACGTTCAACAACCAGAACAATGAGGTGTCACCGCTCGGCGTGGGCTGGACTCACGACTACGAGGGGTTCGTCGTCGAGGAGGAGTTGGGACGTTACATCGTCGTGCTGAATGGCCAGTCGTATGACTTCCCGGTCTGCGCGACGGTGAATCAAGCGGGCTTTGCGGCGAGCGACTGCAGCACCGACAAGTCCCACGGCGGGCGCCTCACGGTTGATGTGGAGGGCGCGGAGTTCACGACATCGACGGGGATGGTGTACCGATTCAAGACCGAGTCGGTGCTCGCGACGGGAATTCCCGACCAGCGGCGATGGGTCCTGACCGAGTATTCCGATGGTCAAGGCTCGGATGAACCGAAGCAGGGTTGGACGACGCTGACCTACGTTCCGGACTCGGATCTCGTGGCGAGCGTCTCTCGTGCGCCGGGGCATGTCACCCTGGTCTTCGAGTACAAGGATGCCGACGTCAGGGGGAACGCGGAGAAGCTGCGACTGCTGGCACGCACCCGGAACCTGAAGCTGATGTCCGCCGTGGGGCTCTACCTGAACTCGAGCCTGCCGTCGGGCGTGGGGCAGGGTGTCAATCCCGCTGCCGCCCTGCACCGGGTCGAGTTCGAGCACGACGCATGGGGCAATCTGCTGAAGGCCGTGAGGCGGACGGGCCAGCCTCAACAGGCCTGGCGCTACGAGTACGAGCCTGTTCCTACTCTGGCGACCGGGTACTCGCGCTGGAGGCGGGTCAACGAACTCCGAGAGGCGCACTATCAGGTCAGCCAGGACTTGACGCCTCCGGCGTCGGGAGAGGTGGCCTTCTTCGACCAGTGGGTGGCCCACTACGCGAGTCAGGGGAACTCGAAGACGTTCGAGCACGTCGATCCGGCTGAGATCATCGACTCGGTAACGAGCTCTGGGAGCGGTCCTGCGGCCTACCAGTTCTTCTATCCAGAGAAGGGGAAGCGCCGGGTGACGCGCCCCGATGGGGTGGACGTGCTGCTCTCCCTGTCGGATTACGGCAGTGCCACGAGTATGAAGGCGGGGGCGCTGCCCGAACAGAAGACGCAGTGGCGGGCGGATGGGCAGATCTCCCCGGACGTCGTGACCCTCTCGAATCAGGCGGAGCTCAAGTACAACATCGATGCGGCTCATCGCCTGACATCGCTGTTTCTGCAGAAGGAAGCGGTCGGATACCGAGACACTCTCGGGGTGAAGGCTGGCGAAGCGCTGGTCCAGCAGACATTTACCCGTGACGTGAACAAGCAATTCGGGATTCCCGACCAGCGAATCACCCCCTCGCGGGATGGGCATCAGACCATCAAGACTCGCGTCACGACGAAAGGACAGGTCGAAGGTATCGCCTTCGTGAACAGTGACGGCTCGACGGCCTTGGATTCAGGGGTGCGCTCCTTCGGGAACGACGGCTCGGGGGTCCTCGTTGCGGAGACAGACGCGCTTGGGCAACAGACCTCCTACGGCTCACCGAACGAGCTTGGTCTTCCTCAGATCATCACACTGACGCACCCGCAGGCAGGAGCCCTGGGGTTGGCGACCCTGACCCGGAATGTGACGTACGACCGACTGGGGCGGGTCGTCGAGGTGAAGGAAAACGAAACCGGGGCTGAAGAGGCGTGGCAGTACGACAGTCTCGGGCGGGTGACGCGGCACTTCATCAAGGCGGAGCCGGCGCAGGACTGGACATACACGTACACGCAGGGGGCTCGGCGGACGAAGGTGGAGGAGCGTCTCAATGGTTCGCAGCCGCTCAGGACCGTGGAGACCTGGGAGGTCGTTGATGGTGAGCCAGGTGCGCGCGGCGTCTTCGTGGAAGAGCGCACGCCTTATGGCCCCCCTGGACAAGTGAAGGAGGCGGTCCGGAAGCGCCACATCCAGAACGGGCGCGTGGTGGCGACGACCGATGCCGTGGGGGTGCAGCGTGCGTACGAGTACGACGACTCTGGTCGGCTGACGGGGGTTCGCATCGTCGCTGCTGGGACGACGCCAGGGCCGGTGGGGGGGTACGAGAGCCGTTACCAGGACTTCGACTCGAATGGGAACGCCCGTGTTGTCGTGGATCAGAATGGGCTGCGTACCACGGTGGGGTACGATGTCCTCGGCCGGGCCACGTTCTGGGACTACACGGGATCCGAAACCGTGTCGGGAGAGCGTTCCTCGGAGGAGTACCAGCGCGACTTCGCGGGGAACGTGCTGTCCCGGGCCTTCGGAAACAATAAGTCGAGTCATGTCCTCGATCTCACCCCCGATGCAGTGGGGCGTGTGCGCTCCATGATGTCGCAGGGGTCGTGTCCCTATAAGTGTGTAGATGGCGAGGAGGGACGAGCGGGAAAGAGGGAAGCTCCTCGGTGAAACCAACCGAACCGGTCTCCTCCTGACAGAGGAGCCGAGGAGTTCCCCGACGTGGACG
>NZ_SRLW01000311.1:0-11731 GCF_006518215.1 Myxococcus sp. AB025B | reverse complement strand
TCCCCGGGGCCGAGCGCTTGGTGTCCTGAAAAACCCGCCTCCACTGCGACCCCGTTTTCACCCCACACCCCCTGGAGCCCCCGAATGCGTCGTCTCGTCATCCTGCTCACCGCGCTGAACCTGGCCGCCTGTGCCCACTCTTCTGGAGGCGCGGCCACCCCCGCGGAGACCCAGGCCGCCGCGCCCGCGCCCAGGCCCGTGGCGACGCCCGAGGCGCGCAAGGCCGCCATGGAGGCGAGCGGGCTGGCCGCCGCTGGCAACAACGAGGCCGCGCTGCCCCTGTTCCGCGCCGCCTGGGAGGGCGGGGTGCGCAGCAACAACCTGGCCTACAACGCGGCCTGCGCGGCGTCGCTGTTGAACCAGGGCGAGGAGGCCCTGACGTGGCTGGGGCGCGCGGCGGACGAGGGCTTCGAGGACGTGGCCCACATGAAGAAGGACACGGACCTGGACAACGTCCGGGGCCTGCCGGGCTTCGCGGCCGTGGAGAAGCGCGTCGCCGAGGAGGCCGAGAAGCAGATGAAGGCGGCGGACCCGGCGCTGCGCGACGAGCTGCTGTCGCGCATGGAGGTGGACCAGCAGGTCCGCATGACGCTGATGAAGTCGAACTTCCAGGACGAGGCCGCCAAGAAGAAGCTGGAGGAGGTCGACGCGAGCAACACGGCCTGGCTCAAGGACGTCATCGCGAAGAAGGGCTGGCCGGGCCAGGCGCTGGTGGGCAAGAAGGCCTCGTTCGCGGCGTGGCTGCTGGTGCAGCACGCGGACAAGGACGTGGCGTTCCAGGAGCAGGTGCTACCCCTGCTGGAGCAGGCGGTGGCGCGGGGTGAGGGCTCCAAGCAGAACCTGGCGTACCTGACGGACCGCGTGCTGGTGAACACGGGCAAGCCGCAGCGCTACGGCACGCAGATGGAAGAGGTCAACGGGCAGATGGAGCCCAAGAACCTGGAGGACCCGGCCAACGTGGACGCGCGCCGCGCGGCCGTGGGCCTGGGGACGATGGAGGAGTACAAGGCCTCGTTCGAGGCGATGCGCAAGCAGGCCGAACAGAAGCCCTGAGTCCTGGGGCCCGGCTAGAGGCGGATGCCGAAGTGCTCCGCCAGTACCCGGGCGCGAGCGTCCTCGCCCTCCACGGGGTGCTGCTCGCGGGTGGTGCCCCGGGTGAGGACGAGGGCGCCTTCCTTGAGGGTGACGCGGCCCTCCCGCGTCGCCCGGGTGCACAGGCGTCCCCGCGTGAAGATGGACTGGGGCGACGTCTGGTGGTGGTGGCACATGTCCACGAAGTCCCCGAGCGCGCGCGGGACGAGGGACAGGGAGTACTGCGGCTGCCAGCCGGAGTCTTCGCGCCGCAGGAGCATGAGCCGGTCGCCCTCGGGCGCGAGCCGGAAGTCGCGTCCGACGCGCGTCTGCACACCCCTGTCGTCCAGGCGCAGGGGCTCGAGGAAGCTGTCGCCGAAGCCCACGTCGACGAGCCACGTCCCCTCGCGGTCCTCCACCTGGAGCGTCAGGTGGTCGAACTCCGGGCCGAAGGTGCCGTCCCGGGGCTCGGTGGCGACGCGCGCGGACAGCGGCGTCACGCGCAGGCCGCGCGCGGTGAGCAGGCGGGAGAACAGCCCGTTGAGCTCGTAGCAGAAGCCGCCGCGCCGGCGGACGACGACCTTGTCGAAGAGCGCGTCCGGGGCCAGCTGGATGGGCCGGCCCAGGTGGATGTCCAGGTTCTCGAAGGGCACCGACTCCAGGTGGGCGCGCTGCAGCTCGGCGAGCGATGCGTGCGCGGGGGCGCCGATGCGTTCGAGGTAGCGGGCGGAGTCGAACATGGCCCCATGTCTAGCGCGCTCGCGGGGCGCGCGCACCGTCCGCCGCGTGGAGAGGGCTCCCTCTTGAACACGAGGGAGCCCGCATGGGCCCTCAGCGGGTGGGCGCCGAGGTGACCTGGGGCAGCTTGCCGATGAACGCGCGCACGCTGTCCTGGTGGAGGCGGTTGGACTCCACGCACAGCCGCACGGACTCCAGCGCCCGGGCGTAGGCGCGCGGCGCGCCCTCCAGCTTGTCGACGCGAGGCCCGAGGAAGGCCTCCATCTGCGCGAGGCTGGTGTCGTCGCACAGCGAGCCCGTCATCGCGATGAGCCAGCCCAGCTCATCCGAGCGGACGCGCGAGGCCAGCGCGTCGAAGTGCTCGCGGTAGAACCGCCACGCCACCGCGCGGGTCTCCGGCCCGCTGAACGCGCCTCCGAACAGGGGCCGCGCGTCGCGCACGTCGAACTCCGTCATCGCCAGCGTCAGGTTCTGCTTCACCAGCTCCGGGTCGCGGAAGGCCGACAGCGCGTTGATCATCTGGTTGCGCTCGTTGCGGTCCTCCGCCTTGCGCGCGCGGGTGAGGAGCTGCTCGTGGAGCGCGCGGTCGGAGTTGCGCGCCGCCACCGCCAGCGCCACCGGCACCGCCTCCGGGCTCACGCTGTCGCGCTGCGCCAGCCACTTCGTCACCAGGGCCTTGGCCTCGCGCGTGAGCGTGGGCTCGTCACCCATCATCGTCGCGAGCGACAGGAACAACGAGCGCGTCTGCTTCACCTCGTCGCTGTCGCCCTTCGCCGGCTGCCAGCCCAGCGCCCGGGCCCGCGCGCCGTAGAGCTTGCCCACCCAGGCGCGGAAGCGCTGCCGCTCGGCGGGCGTGAGCGAGTCCTCGCCCACCAGATGCAAGAGGCGCGCGCCGCTCAGCGCGATGCCGCGGTCCGGGTCCTTCGCCGTGTCGTTCACCAGGGACAGCACCTCCCCGAGCCGCACGTCGCCCCGTTGCACCGCGCCCTCGATGTCCGCGAAGAAGGCCAGCCGCTCGGGCACCGTCAGCGACTTGCTGGCCACGCTGTTCACCTGCTGGAACTGCCGCAGCGTGTAGCTGGCGCGGTAGTAGCCCATGCCGCCCGCGTTGAGCAGCACCCACTGGGGGCAGCTCTTCATGGGCAGCTCCATCTCGCCGGTGCGCTCGGAGAGCAGCTGGCAGGCGCGCACGTCGCCCGCGCGGTCCCCGGCGCGCACGCACACGGGGACCGACCAGGTGGCGTCCTTGGACGCGGTGGAGCCCGCGGGCAGGAAGCGCTCCTGGGACAGCTTCAGGCGCGGCGCCTTGCCCGCGTCGCACACCAGCTGCGCGGAGATGTGGGGCGCGCCGGGCTGGTCGATGAAGCTGCGGAAGGAGCGCGCGACGTCGGGGCTCGCGGCCTGGGCGAGCGTGGCGGCGAAGTCATCCGACGTCGCCGTGCCCCACTCGTGCTTGCGGATGTGCGCGCGCAGGATGTCGCGCATCGTGTCCTCGCCCAGCCACGACTCGAACATGCCGATGATGGCGGAGCCCTTGGCGTAGGTGGTGGAGTTGTCGAACGAGCCGATGACCTCGTCGTGCGTGTTGGCGGGCTTTCTCACCGGCAGCGCCGCGGCGAGCGCGTCCGCGCTCATGGCGCCCGCCAGCGCGTTGGTGCTCGCGTCCCGGCCGAAGCCCCAGCTCGGGTCGAACCCGTCCATCTGCTTGCGGTCCAGCCACGAGGTGAGCGACTCGTTCAGCCAGATGTCGTCCCACCAGCGGCAGGTGACGATGTTGCCGAACCAGTAGTGCCCCAGCTCGTGGCCCGCGATGTTGACGTACCACTTGCGCCGCTGGAGCGTCTCCTCGCCGGGGCGGATGAGCGTCAAGGGCTGTCCCAGGGCGACCAGGCCCGGGTGCTCCATGGTGCCCCAGTAGCGGGGCACCACCGCGACGTCGAGCTTCTCGTACGGGTACGCCTGGTCGAAGAAGTCCTCGAGCACCGTGACGATGCGTGGGGTGACGCTCGCGGCGTATGCCGTCTCCGCGCCGCGGCCCTTGGGGACGACGAAGCGCAGCGGCACCTTGTTGCGTCCGGTGGTGCCCGCGTCCACCACGTCGAACGGGCCCACCACGAAGGCGACGAGGTAGCTGGGCATGGGCTTGCTGTCGCGGAAGGTGATGCGCTGCAGGCCGTCCGGCAGCGTCTCCTTCGCCTCGATGGCGTGGTTGGCCAGCGCCACGTCGTCTGCTTTCACCGTGAAGCGCAGCTGCCAGGGCACCTTGAAGCCCGGCTCGTCGAAGCACGGGAAGGCGCGGCGCGCGTCCACCGGCTCGAAGAAGGTGTAGAGGTAGTTGTGGCCGCCCTCCTCCTGCGAATACAGGCCCCGGCTGCGCTCCTTGTCGATGGTGCCCGTGAAGGCGATGACGATGCGCGCCTTGCCCGCGGGCAGCGTCTCCGGGAGCAGCAGCCCCAGCCGCCCCTCGCTCGCGGTGACGGCCTTGGCCTCGAGCGCGCGGCCCTGCGTCTCGATGCGCGCGGAGGTGACCTCCAAATCCTGTCCGTGCAGCCAGACCTGGCGCACCGGCTCGCGCACGTCCACGTCGATGGTGACGGTGCCGGAGTGGGTGGACTCGGTGGAGATGAGCTTCAGGTCCAGCAGGTAGTGCAGAGGCTGGACGGTGTCCGGCAGGCGCAGCGCGGGAGGCTGGGCCTCGGGCCACTCGGGCGCGGCCGCCACCGAGGCCTCGGGCTTGGACGGCCCGGCGGACCCGGTGGCGTGGGTACAGTGGAGTGAGAGCAACGCGGGGACGAGGAGGAGGGAGTGCCAGCGCATGCCGCGAGGCTATCGTGCCCTCCGCGATTGGCCACCGCGAAGCTCCTGTCCTGGATTCCGCGTGAGACAGGCAACGAAGACCTGTCCCATGACCGGACACGGAATGCGGGCCTGTCTCAGAAGCGGACGATGAACGCGTCGTAGCTGCCCGCGTTGGTGCCGCCCAGGCTGCCGTAGGTGGAGCCCGTCACGTAGGAGTTGCCGCTGGTGTCCACCGCCACGCCGCTGCCGACGTCGGGCAGGTGGGTGCCGACGACGCGCGTGCCCAGCTTGGTGCCCGAGCCGTCGTAGCGGGTGAGGAAGGCGTCCTGGCTGCCGGCGTACGGCTGGCCGTCCAGGGCGTTGGCCGTGTATCCCGTGACGTTCACGGTGCCGTTGGCGGCCACGGCGACGCCGCTCGCGTAGTCGGGCTGCGCGCCGCCGAGCATGCGGCTCCACTGGCGGTTGCCCATGGCGTCATAGCGGGCGAGCACCACGTCGATGGTGCCGGCGTTGGTGTGGCCGTCGAGGGTGCCGAAGGTGTCGCCGACGAGGTAGGCGCCGCCGTCGGGGCTCACCGCCACGCCCTTGGCGTCGTCGAGGTCGGAGAGGTCCAGCTGGCGCACCCACTGGGTGGCGCCGAGGATGTTTAGGCGCAGCAGGAACAGGTCCGTGCCCGTGGGTGTGGTGGCGCCGTCGAGGCTGCCGCTCGTCTGTCCCACGACGTACACCTTGTGGTCCGGCGTCACGGCGATGCCGCGCGCGATGTCGCTGCTCGTCGCGCCCAACTGCCTGAGCCAGTACGGGTTGCCGGCGGAGTCGTAGAGGCCCGCGAGGACGTCGTAGTGACCGGGGTTGCCGCCGTTGGCGAAGCTGCCGCCGGTGTAGCCGGAGAAGTACAGGGTGTCGTCCGCGCCGATGGCCAGGCCCGTGCCGAAGTCATCCATCTGCGTGCCCTGCTGGCGCACCCAGAGCTGCTGGCCCTGCGGGCTGTACTTGGCGATGAAGAAGTCATAGCCGCCGGCGTTCGTGTGGAAGCCCAGCGAGCCGTACGTGCGGCCGGTGACGTACACGTTGCCCTCGGAGTCGGTGGTCGCGGCGGCGGGGCGGTCATCCTCGGGGGTGCCGAACTGGTGCACCCACTGCAGCGTGCCCGCGGTGTCGTACTTCGCGACGAAGACGTCGTTGCCACCGGCCTTGGGCTCGGGGCCGAGCTGGCTGGTGGTGTTGCCCACGACATAGACGGCGCTGCCGGCGACGGCGACGGCGCGGGCCTGCTCGTCGAGGTTGGCGCCGAACTGCCGCGTCCACGAGGGCGCGGGGACCTGGGCCTGGACGGGGGCGGGGAGGCCCAGCGCGCACACGACACCGGCGAGGGCGAACGAGCTCAACACGGGAACCTTCATCACGGACTCCGTTTCGAAGAGGGGGAAGGCGAGCCGTGAAACGCGACGCGAAATGTCTCGTGACACGGCACTGATGCAAGAACACGGGACGGAAAGTCGCGGAAGATGGGTAATGAAAGACACGCGGTGTCCAGGCTGAATCCGGGTGTGAGTTGTCGTGGACCCGGTTGCATTTGACGCGCTGTGACAGTTGCTGCGTCGGGTTGCGTTCAGGTCACGGTGAAGGCGCGGGCGAGGGTGAGGACGTCGACGCGGGTGGCGCCGGCGTCCAGGAGCGCGGTGGCCGCGGCGCGCGCGGTGGCGCCGGTGGTGAAGACGTCATCGAGGAGGAGCACGTCCCGACCCGCGAGATCGTCCGAGGCGACGAAGGCGTCCGCGACGTTGTCGGCGCGCTCGGCCTCGGTGAGGCCCACCTGTCGTTGGGTCTCTCGCGTGCGCGTGAGCAGGCCGACGGGGGCGCGCAGGCCCAGGTGTTTCGCCAGGGAGCCCGCGAGCAACTGGGTCTGGTCGTACTTGCGCGCGTGGTAGCGGCGGGTGTGGAGCGGGAGCGCGACGATGAGTCGGGGCGCGCGGGTGAGGAAGCGCCGGGCCTCGGCAGCGAGCAGCTCTCCGAGGGGCGCGGCCAGCTCCGGGTGGTCTTCGTATTTGAAGCGATGGACGGCGCGGGCGACGGGGCCTTCGTGCGCGAACGGGGCCCAGGCGCGCAAGAAGGGTGGGGGAGAAGCGCGGCAGCGCGGGCACATGGCGGCGGGGAACGGACCGGGCTCCGCGCAGGTGCGGCAGCACACGGGCGGCAGGCGCTCCACGGCGGTGTCACAGGGCTCGCAGAAGAAGGCGCCGGGGCCTGGGAGGACCTTCGCGCAGGCGATGCACGCGGGCGGGTAGAGCACGTCCAGCAGGGCCCTCAGCATGGGCGCGCGCTCGTGGACGCCCGCTGCGTGGAACCCCTGCACCCGACCCGTGTCGTCCCCATCCCCATCGCCCGTTCCCCCACCGCCGGAGGGGAACGCTAGGCGGCGGTGGAGGGGAGCGTCGAGTGGATTCGTGGGTCAGACGCCAATGCCAGCATTCGCGCCACTTGCCTTCTGGGAAGGGAGGCTTGGGAGGTGGGAATGCGTGCGGGCCTTTGGATTCTTGGCGTCGTCCTCTTCGCCACGGGCTGCGCCGGGGTCGACGCGTCTTCTCGCGGGGGCACTTTCCAGCAACGCGCCGGGTGGGCTGGAGACGCTCGCGAAGCGGGTGACTGGGCGCACGGAGGGGAGCGGCGTGATGCGTTCGACGCCTTGCTGAAGAGTGCTGGGCTGGAGGCGCAGGACGCGCTGCCTGTCGCGGGGAGCGCGCTGACACCCAGGCATGCCGCCCGGCTCCTGCGGACGCTGCTGGGGAAGGACGTGACCTTGGGGCAGTTCCCGGCGCGTGTCGCGCTTGGCTTCATGCTGAGGGAGGTGCTGACCACGGGTGAGGTGTCGCGGGCCGGGTTGGTGCGCCGGGTGGAGCGCTTCAAGCATCTGGCGGTGCTCCGGCCTGATGGGTGCCTGGCGTGGGTGCGCAGTGGACGGACTCAGCAACGGGTGGCGCCCGTTGAGTGGAGGGCTGGGGCCTTCCGTGCGCACGGCTTCGAGCTGGGACGGTTCTACGACGGTCGCACGGGCGTCTTCCGGCTGCTGGACGCGGAACTGAAGGAGGAGAGCGGCTTCCCGCTGGCCGACGTCCACGATGACGCGGACGTCATCAGTCGGTCGCTGGATGGAGCTGAAGAAGCGTTCGTGGGACTGGCGCTCTCGGTGGGGCGGTTCTTCTCGACGTCGCCAGCGGAAAACCTCGCGGCGCTTCGTCAGTTGCCGGCCGCCGTGGTGGCGCTGCTGGAGTCATCGCCCGAGTACCTGGAGCGCTTCCGGTACATGACGCGAGGCGAGCAGGTGCAGGCCGTCTCGAGGCTGATGACGAACCTCATCGCCACGTGGGGGACGGTGTCCTCGGCGACGCGCACGTTGCAGGGGACGGCGTTCGCCACGGCGGAGGTGCCGGTGCTCGCGTTGTCCGCTGACGGCGCGGTCGCCATGCGAATCGTGGCGGCGCCCGTGGGGCATGCGGCCGCGGTGCTGAGTGGCGGCCCTGGCGCGGCCATCATCCTCCAGCGGGCGGGCACGGCCGTGAAGGAGGGGGGCCCATCGAAGGGGCCTGGGCAGTGGGGACCCGCGAAGGAGTCCATGTCCCCTCGCGCCCGTCGCTACCAGGAACAAATCACGGGCCACTCGGCGGACGAGGCATACTGGGTCGGAGGTGTCGGCAGGGACAGCGGAGGCGTGAAGTTCGATGGGTTCGAGAGGGGCGTGCTGCTGGAGGCGAAGGGGCCGGGCTATGCGAACAAGTTCCTCGACAACCTCACGCCGAGGGTTTGGTTCGAGAAGTCGGGAGCCAAGGCCCTCGTAGACCAGGCGCAGAGGCAGTTGGCCAAGGCGCCCGAGGGCACGTCGATTCGGTGGCACATCGCGGAAGAGAAGACAGCTGAAGCGATCAAGGAGCTGTTCCGAGTCAACGGAATCGACGAAATCGAAGTCGTCTTCATCCCTTTGCTCTGAGCGAGTCAGCCGCGCATGAACGAGACCTATTATGCAGGGGCCTACTGGGGGCCCAGGGAGGAACTGCCCGAGGCTTGCGCTCGACGGATGGCGGTTCTCCTCACGAAGCTGAGGACGGTAGCTCCCTCGTTCGCGCAGTGGTTCCAGACCGGCAAGTCTCGCCATGACGCATTGCTGCGGCCCATCGAGCCCAATGCCAATGAGCTCGAGGCGCTCGTTCGTCGAGGCAAGGACCGGGTCGTCAAGGAGATTGGTTTTCGCATCGAGGCCTGGAACGGCGTGGGCGATGACCACGGAGCGAGCAGCTTCCGAGTCACATGCGGTAGCTACGCAGCGAGGGTGAAGAACGCATGTGCGTTCACTCTCCCGAGTCAGGGTCCGCATGCAGACCCGGTGTTGACCGCGTCTGTGCTGGCTGGGCTCCTGCGCGCTTCCGCTGTCGCGTGGGCGCCTGACTGGGGAGTCGCCACTTCGCATGCTCTTGGCAACTTGATGGACGCACGGAGCCTCAAGGGGGCTCCTCGCATCGGGTGGGCGATGTACCTCGCGAATCATCGAGGCACGGTGCCCCCATTGCCTGCTCCCGTGCGCGTCGAACCCGTGGAGGACAAGGGCACCCTCATCATCCTCACCCCCGAGCGCTTCACGGCGAGCAACCCCCAGCACGTGGCGTTGGCCGAGCACGTGCGGGAGCTGCTGGACAACGCCGGCTTGCTCAAGCCCCTCCAGCCGTAGCGGACCGGAGGGGCCCCGTGCTCAGGGCAGTACGCCCTGCCGGTTCATCTCCTTCGACTGCGGCAGGTTCATCACCTTGCACAGCGTGGGCGCGATGTCCGCGAGGATGCCGGGGCGCAGCTTCTGTCCCCGGAACGCCGGGTGGATGAGGTGGAAGGGCACCGGGTTCAGCGTGTGCGCCGTGTGCGGCTCGCCCGTCACCGGGTCCACCATCTGCTCGCAGTTGCCGTGGTCCGCCGAGATGGCCATCACCCAGCCGTTGCGCTCGCACGCCTTGCCGAGCACCCCCAGGCACTCGTCCACCACGCGCACCGCCTGCATCGCCGCGTCCAGCCGGCCGCTGTGCCCCACCATGTCCGGGTTGGCGAAGTTCGCCAGCGCGAAGTCATACGTCCCCGAATCCAGCCGCCGCACCAGCTCCGCCGTCACCTCGCGCGCCGCCATCTCCGGCTTCAAGTCGTACGTCTTCACGTCGCGCGGACTCGGCACCAGGTGCCGGTCCTCACCCGGATACACAACTTCGCGCCCGCCGTTGAAGAAGAACGTCACGTGCGCGTACTTCTCCGTCTCCGCCGTGCGGAACTGCCGCAGCCCCTGCCGCGCCAGAATCTCCGGGAAGATGTCCTGCGGCTGGTCCGGCGCGAACGCCACCGGCAGGTCGAAGGTCTCGTCGTACTGGGTCATGCACACGTACCGCCCCAGCCGGAGCCCGCCCCGGTCGAACTCCTTGAACGTCGGATACGCCAGGGCCTGCGTCAGCTCCCGCGCCCGGTCCGCGCGGAAGTTGAAGAACACCACCGTGTCCCCATCCTGGATGCGGCCCACGGGCGTCCCATCCCCGCTCGCCATCACCGTGGGCTTCACGAATTCGTCCGTCACCTTCTCCGCGTACGACGCGCGGATGGCGCTCAGCGCGTCCGGCGCCTTGGGACCGCGCGCGTGCACCAGCGCCTCGTACGCCAGCTGCACCCGGTCCCACCGCTTGTCGCGGTCCATCGCGTAGTACCGCCCGCTCACCGTGGCGATGCGGCCCGTGTGCGTCTCGTGGAGGAAGCGCTCCAGCGCCTCCACGTAGCCCAGCGCGCTCTGCGGCGGCGTGTCACGCCCGTCCAGGAACGCGTGCACGTACACGTGCGGCACACCCCGCTCCCGCGCCGCCTTCAGGAGCGCGTACAGGTGCTCCATCGACGAGTGCACCCCACCCGGCGACACCAGGCCCAACAGGTGCAGCGCCTTGCCGTCCGCCTTCACGCCGTCCATCGCCGCGCGGAGCACCGGGTTCTGCGCCAGCTCCCCCGACTCGGCCGCGCGGTTGATGCGCACCAGGTCCTGGTAGACGATGCGACCGGCGCCGATGTTCGTGTGCCCGACCTCCGAGTTGCCCATCTGCCCGTCGGGCAGACCCACGGCCAATCCCGAGGTCTGTAGCTCGGTGAACGGGTAGGGGCTCGTCAGCTTGTCCAGGTTCGGCGTGCCGGCCAGGAGGATGGCGTTCGCCTCTCGCTCGTGGCGGATGCCCCAACCATCCAGGATGCAGAGCAATACCTTGTGCGCGGGAGTCATGCCCGAACCCTAACCACGCACCCGCCGGACGCGGAGGGGAAAAACGCGCTTCGACTCCAGGGCCGGCTTCTTCCCGCGGGCCCGCGCTACTCCTCGTGGGAGCGCGTCTTGTACGTCAGCACCGGCGCCAGCGTGGCCACCACCTTCACCAGCCCCGCCTCCACCAGGTCCGTCACCACCCGGTCGATGGCCTTGTACGCCTGCGGCGCCTCCTCGAAGAGCAGGTCCTTGTTCTCGCAGACGACGTGGCTCTTGAAGCTCGTCCGGGTGAGCGACTCCGCGGTGAAGCGCTCCTTGATGCGCTCCCGGGCCGCCGTGCGCGTCCACTTGCGCCCCGCGCCGTGCGCCAGGCTGTACGCGCTGCCCGTCCCATCCCCCACCGGCGCCACCAGATAGCTCAGCGCGCCACGACTGCCCGGAATCACCACGGGCCCCTCGTCCGCTGGCGCCGCGCCCTTGCGATGCAACCACCTCAGGGCCCCGTCCTCGCGTCGTGGGGTGACGCTGTTGTGGCAGACATCCAACACTCGCCGCGCCGGAGCGCCGATGCCGTCCAGCACCCTGCGCGCGACCAGCGCCCGGTTGGCCCGGGCCCACGCCACCGCGTGGTCATGCCGCGTCAGGTACGCCCGCGCCTCGTCCGAGCCCGCCACCAGCCCGCCCGCCGCGTGCCGGTCCACGTGGGCCCGCAGAATCGCCTCGCCCAGTCCGCGCGAGCCCGAGTGCACCAGCAGCAGCAACCGGTCCGCCTCCAGCCCCAGCTCGGCGAAGGCCCGCGCGTCGTGCACCGCGTCCACCCGCTGCAGCTCCGCGAAGTGGTTGCCGCCGCCCACCGTGCCC
>NZ_SRLW01000310.1:0-11745 GCF_006518215.1 Myxococcus sp. AB025B | reverse complement strand
GTGAAGGAGGGGATGAGGAGGAGGCTGCCGGAGTACCTGGTGCCGACGGTGGTGGTGGTGCTGGAGGCGCTGCCGCTGACGGCGAATGGGAAGGTGGACCGCAGGGCGCTGCCGGCGCCGGAGGCGGTGACGTCACCGGAAGACGCCTACGAGGCTCCGAGAGAGGGACTGGAAGCGAAGCTGGCGGAGGTGTTCAGCGAAGTGCTGGGAGCGAAGCGAGTCGGGAGGAGGGACGACTTCTTCGAGCTGGGAGGGCACTCGCTGCTGGCGACGCAGGTGGTGGCGCGAGTGCGTGCACTCACCGGTATCGACCTCCCACTGCGCGCTCTCTTCGAGGCCCCCACGGTCGAACAGCTCGCGTCATGGCTCGAAGTGTCCCGTGGTGACAGCCCGGCCCGAGACTGCGTGACGTTGCAGGCCGAGGGCACGGGCTCGCCGGTGTTCTTCGTTCACGCGGTCGGCGGAGCGGTGGGACCCTATCGGCTGCTCTCACGGTGGATGGGCACGGGCCGGCCGGTCTACGCCTTCCAGTCGCCGGGGCTCGACGGATCCGAGCCCCCAATCGAACACATGGACGCGATCGTGCGGCGTTACGTGGCCGCGCTGCGAACCGTGCGTCCGGAAGGCCCGTACGTGCTCGGAGGCTGGTCCATGGGCGGTGTAGTGGCCTTCGAGATGGCTCGCGAGCTGGAGCGTCAGGGACAGCGCGTCGAACAGCTCATCCTCCTCGACAGCTTCGCGTCCACGGACGAGCTGCTCACGCAAGGACCCGACGACGCGCTGCTTCTCGCGGGGATGGCGATGGACCTCGCGCGGACCGCGGGAGTCGAGTCGACGCTCCGGCCCGAGTCTCTCGCGGGGCTCTCCGAAGATGAGCAGCTCGCTCGGGTCATCGCGCATGCACGGGAGTCCGGGTGGCTTCCCCCCGAGGTCCAGGACTCGGACCTCCGGGCCTGGCGCGACGTGACCCGCGCGAACCTCCGGGTCCTGTCCACGTTCCGTCCAGGCGCCTACGGAGGCCCCGTGTTGCTGCTGCGCGCGAAGGACGCGAAGCGGGAGCGCTCCGTGGAGCCGACCCACGGATGGTCTCGCTACGTGGCCCCGGAGCAGCTCGAGGTCGAGGACGTCCCGGGCACCCACTACACCCTGCTGCACGCTCCGCACGTCCAAGCCCTGGCCGCGCGAATCGTGAAGCACGTCTCCGGGCCCTTTCTGGGGCAGGACGACGAACGGAACGAGGGCGCCTGAGGATTCCCCGGCGCCTCGCCCCGACGTGGGCACTCGTGCGACGAGTGCCTACTGCCGCGTCGCGAGGTGCTGATCGAGCCGCGCGAGCGTCTGCTGGCCACCTTCGATGGCGTACTTCGCCGCCTGCTCGCGCGCTTCGACGGTGGGCAGCGTGTGCTGCATCGTGACGCGCGTCTTTCCCGCCTCGTCCTGGAAGGTGACGACGGCCTTGAACAGCACCTCGCCTTCCTTCGTGCCGTGATCCCACTCGAGCCGTTCGTTGGGGACGACCTTCGTGTAGACGATGTGGTTCGCGTAGTCGGTGCCATCGGGCCCGTGCATGGTGAACTTCCACGCGCCCCCCGGCCGCACGTCCTTGCTCACCGTGGTCGTGCGGAAGCCGTTCGGCCCCCACCAGTGGGAGATCATCTCCGCGTCGGTGAACGCCTGGAAGACCAGCGCGCGAGGGGCGCTGATGAGCCGCGAGAGCTCCAACTGCCGCTTCGCGAGTTCGTTGAGGTCGAGCGCTGCGTTCATGGGGTGCTCCTCGTTCCTACTTCTTCGGGGTTGGAACCTTGCGGCCGCGCGCCGGGCGCTTCTGCCCCTGGACGTCGGCCAGGTAGTCCTCGAGCCGGTCGAGGCTGGCCTCCCAGAACTCGCGATAGTCCTCGAGCCAGTCGGTCGCGTCCTTCAGCGGCTTCGGCGCCAGTCGGCAGGGGCGCCACTGGGCTTCGCGGCTCCGCGTGATCAGCCCCGCGCGCTCGAGCACCTTGAGGTGCTTCGTCACGGCGGGGAGGCTCATGTCGAAGGGTTGGGCGAGCTCCGTGACGGAGGTCTCCCCCTTCGAGAGTCGCGCGAGGATCGCGCGCCGGGTCGGGTCGGCGAGCGCGGCAAAGGTGGCGCTGAGTGGGTCGCTCGTCGGCATGGCTTGATTAACCTGTCGCTAAAATAACCAACTGGTTAAATGAAAGGCAAGCGCGAATCGCGTCGAGCGTTCGCTGTGCGGTTCAGGGCTGCTGCGTCGAAACGCGCGGGGGCGGAGGCGGCGCGAAGGCCTCCACGAGTCCCTGGGTCATCGCGGTGGCGAAGACCTCCAGCGTGCGCTCCTCGCGCCAGCGCGCGGCCTCCTCGAAGTCGAGCGCATGGTGCGTCTCCACGATGACCGAGGGCATCGTCGGCTTGCGCAGGACGAAGATCTGCCGGTGTGACGGCTCACGGGACACGAAGACGCCGGGCTGCGCGGTGTCGGTGGCGTAGAGGCCCACGTAGTCCACGCCGTCGTAGTGGAGGAACCCGCCGCGCGACAGGTTCCGCGCCAGCGCTCTCGCCAGCTCCGCGCGGCGACCCTGAAGGGGGGCGGGCGCGTCCTCGGACCAGAGAACACTGAAGCCGGGCGTCGTGTCCTGGCGGTTGCACGCCTGTCCCTCCGCGGGCGCCCACGGCTGCGACGTGCCTCGCGAGTCCGAGTGCAGGCTCACGAACACGTGCGCGCCCCAGCGCTCCGCATCGGCGAGCCGACTCGCGTACGGCACCCGCTGTCCCGGCTCACGGCTGATGCGCACCTCGAAGTGCCCCGTGGCCACCAGCCGCCGCGCCAGGTCCTGCGCCACGCGCAACGTGAAGACCTCTTCGTCCTCGCACGTGACGGAGCGGTTGCCCGTGTTCCCCTCGGCGCCGTGTCCCGCGTCCAGGTACACCCGACGTCGCGCGAAGCCCTCGGGCACGTTCGCGGGGACGCGCGTCAGCGTGGCTCCCGGCGCGGGCCACCTGGCCACGACAGGCGGCTCGACGACCGTCTCCGCCGCGCGCATCGGCGTGTGGGGAAGAGAGCCCCGTGTGCCTTCCACGGACCCACGGACGGCGCTCGGGTCGACGGGGAGCGAGCCTGGCCGCGCCGCCTGGGACAGGTGCGTCGAGGCATCAGGAGACACCTCGCTCGCGGCGCGCACGCAGGCGGTGCCCGTGAGCAGCAACACTCCCAGTCCCCACAGTCCAGCGGCGGATGTCGGCATGTCAGGTTCGACGCCTGGCGAGCGGGCGTCGTTCCGCAGTGTGGCCCGGAATGACGGGGAAGCGGAAGCCGGCCCGGGGAGCCCGCCTGCCCGGACGCCCTGTCGTCGCGCTTGCGTTTCCGTCGCGCATCGCGAAGAAGCGGGGAGCCATGTCCGTGGAGCGCCCGCAGCCCGATTCCTCCGCTGTCCCACACTTCGCCACGGAAGGAGCCCTGCGCTCCTGGCTGCGCGAGCACGGCGTCGAGCACCTGTCCCGCCTGAGCCTCACGGTGCTGTCGCCCTTCGTGGACCCCGCGCTGCTGCCTCAGTCCCGCCCCGCGATGGCCCGCCGCAGGCTGGTGGAGATGCTCAGCGAGGAGGGCCGTACGCGCTGGACGCAGGAGTCGCTGCCGTCGCCGAAGATGAAGGACCTCCTGCCCCGGCTCGCGTGGCGCTTCGTCGAGGAGGAGCGCAAGCAGGCGGAGGAGACCCGCGCCTCGCTCGCCGCGCGACTGGCGCCGCCCGAGGACCCGCGCACCCACCGTGTCCATGGCCTGTTGCTGGACCTGCGCTCCCGCGCGCCCGCCACCGTGGCCACGCGGCCCTTGCACGCGCTGCAGCTGGAGTCGCTCCAGCACGACGCCGAGCTCCCTGGCTTCCGCTTCCGCGAGACGCGCTGCTCGGAGCTGCCCTACGGCGCGCAGATGGGCTTCATCCTCCCCGAGGCCCGGCTGACCTTCACGCCCTCCGTGGTGCAGGGCGACTGCACCTGTGGCGCGCCGCCGTGTGTCCACCTGGTCTCCGCCATCGACACGGTGCTGTTGTGGCTGAACCAGCCGTGGACGGAGCGCTTCGGCGAGACGCTCGACGAGCTGGTGCGACCGGGGTGGGACCGCACGTTGAGGGCGCTGGAGCGCGCGCTCGATGAGGGCACGGGCAGCGGCGCGGCGGTGGAGGTCTCCTGGCGCGTCGACGTCATCGAGGGCTACGGCGTGGAGGTCCACCCGTACGTGCACCGGCGCAACAAGAAGGGCCAGCGCTCCACGGGGGCCAAGGTGAGCCGCCGCAAGCTGCTCCAGGAGCATGGCTCGCAGCTCTCCTCGCTCGACGCGCGCCTCGCGTCGCTGCTGCCGGATGGCGACGCACCCGCCTCGCGCGCGCTGCTGCTGGAGCTGGTGGACCATCCCCGGCTCTATCAGGAGGGGACGCAGGACCTGCTGGTCCAGGTGGATCGCGCCAAGGTGGGCATCGTCGCCTCCGAGCGGGGCGGCGCTGTCGTCGTCTCCGCGGGCGTGGACGGCGCGAGCCTGCCCGCGTCCATGGTGGACCGCGTGCGCCGCGCGAAGCCGGAGGAGGCCCTCTTCCTCTGGGACGAGGGCTCGCGCAGGCTCACCGTGCTGGACGCGGGCCCGGAGGTCCGCGCGCTCGTGTCCGTCCTCCAGCGCCACGGCAACGTCTTCCCACCCGAGAGCCACGGCGTGCTGCTGGAGAAGCTGGCGAAGCTCTCGGTGCGGCTGCCCGTGGCCATGCCTCGCGGTGTCATGGGCGAGAAGCTGCCCTCGCTCCAGCTCCCGGTGCTGCGCTTCGAGTTGGAGCCCGGCAGCGCGGTGCGCGTGGAGCTGCGCGTGCGGGCGCTCCCGGACAGCATCAGCTTCGTCCCCGGTGAGGGTCCTCGGGACGTGTACCTGCGCCGGGGCCTGGAGCCCGTGCATACGGTGCGCGACTTCGTGAAGGAGCTCGCCGTGGTCCACGCGCTCCAGGCGAGCCTGCCCCTGGCCACCGCGGAGGCTCAGGCGCTGCCGTTCAGCTTCTCGTTCCCGAACGTCCAGGGCGCGCTCGGGCTCTTGTCCGCGTGTCAGTCGCTGGAGTCGCCGCCGGAGCTGGAGTGGGGTGGCTCTCCACTTCGCCTCGTGGGCTCTCGCGGGGCGAGCGCGCTGCGAATCACGGTGGAGCGCAAGCGCGACTGGTTTGGCGTGCTCGGGGGGCTGGCGGTGCAGGGCGAGCGCGTGGAGATGGCGCGACTGTTGGACGCCGCGCGTCGCAAGGAGCGCTTCGTCCAGGTGAAGGACCAGACCTATGTCGAGGTCGAGGAGGCGCTGCGCCAGCACCTGGAGCGACTGGCGGACCACGCCCACCTGTCGCGCCACGGCCTGGAGGTGGGCCCGGCCGCGGCGGAGTCGCTGTCCGCCCTGGGCAGCGCGGGCGCGACGCTGGACGCGGACGCGACGTGGAGGGGGCTCGTCGAGCGCATCTTCGCCGCACGGGAGCTGAAGCCGAAGGTCCCCGCCACGCTGAAGACGGACCTGCGCGACTACCAGGTCGAGGGCTTCCGCTGGCTCACCCGGCTGGCCTCGTGGGGCGCGGGCGCGGTGCTCGCGGACGACATGGGGCTGGGCAAGACGGTGCAGGCGCTGGCCGTGCTGCTGGAGCGCTCGAAGCTGGGGCCCGCGCTGGTGCTCGCGCCCACCTCCGTGGCCTTCAACTGGATGGACGAGGCGAAGCGCTTCGCGCCGTCGCTGAAGATGCGGCTGTTCTCCGAGGCCGCGGACCGGGGCGGGCTGCTCGAACGTCTGGGGCCCCGCGACGTGCTCGTGCTGAGCTATGGCCTCCTGACGCGCGACATCGGCCGGCTGTCCGAGCTGCGCTTCGCCACGCTGGTCTTCGACGAGGCCCAGGCCCTGAAGAACGCGGGCACCCACCGCTTCCGCGCCGCGCGGGCGCTGCAGGCGGACTTCAAGTTCGCCCTCTCCGGCACACCCTTGGAGAACCACCTGGGCGAGCTGTGGAGCGTCTTCTCGCTCGTCTTCCCCGGGCTGCTCGGCAGCCACGACGCCTTCCGCACCCGCTTCGCGATTCCCATCGAGCGCAGGGTGGACCCCACCGCGGCGCCCGCCCTGGCCAGGGTGCTGCAACCCTTCCTCCTGCGCCGCACCAAGGCCCAGGTGGAGGCGCAGCTGCCGCCGCGCACGGACATCCGCGTGCCCGTCGTCCTCTCCACCCAGGAGTGGACCATGTACGAGGACGCGCGGCTGGCGGCCCTCTCCGCGCTGGAGTCCGCGCCGGAGGTGCTGCGCGAGCGGCAGTCACGTGAGCTGGAGCGCCGCTTCGAGGTGCTCGCCGCGCTCACCCGGCTGCGCCTGTTGGCCTCGCACCCGCGCCTCTACGACGCCGAGTCCCGCGTGGAGTCCTCCAAGCTGGAGCGCTTCATGGAGCTGGTCGAGGAGCTTCGCGCCGAGGGCCACCGCGCGCTCGTCTTCAGCCAGTTCACCTCACACCTGGCCCTGGTGCGCGAGGTGCTGGACGCGCGGGGCATCCGCTACGACTACCTGGACGGCTCCTCCACCCCCAAGGCCCGAGAGCAGGCCGTGCGCTCCTTCCAGGAGGGCAGCGCGCCCCTGTTCCTCATCTCGCTCAAGGCCGGCGGCTTCGGCCTCAACCTCACCGCCGCCAACACCGTCATCCACCTGGACCCGTGGTGGAACCCCGCCGTGGAGGATCAGGCGTCGGACCGCGCGCATCGCATCGGCCAGGAGCGCCCCGTCACCGTCTACCGGCTGGTGGCGCGAGGCACCATCGAGGAGCAGATGCTGTCGCTCCACGAGCACAAGCGCGCGCTCGTCGCGGACGTGCTCGAAGGCAAGGACGGCGCCGGGCGGCTCTCCACGAAGGAGCTGCTCGGCCTCTTGTCCCAGCGCCTCGCGGGCCCGGACGAGGAGGACGTTCCCCGGACGCGGCACTGAGGGGAGGGGAGCCCCGCAAAGACAACGGGCAGGTCCCTCAATGAGGAACCTGCCCGCGTCAAACTGCGAGTCGCTTGAAGTCCGGCCGGGTTACGCGCGGACCTCGGGCGACCCGGGCTCGGTGGACGCAGGAGGCAGCGAGGCCTCCTTGCCCGGCTCGCCACCCGGAGTCCCCGCCGACGACTTGAACGGCGACGTCTCCAGCGCGGCCTTCAGGACCTCGTCCATCTGGCTGACGAAGATGAACTCCAGCTCGTTCTTCGCCTGGTCCGGCACGTCCACCAGGTCCTTGCGGCAACGCTCGGGCAGGATGACCCGCTTGATGCCCGCGCGGTGGGCCGCCAGCACCTTCTCCTTGATGCCGCCGACCGGCAGCACCAGGCCACGCAGCGTGGCCTCGCCCGTCATCGCCGTGTCGTGCCGCACCCGGATGCCCGTGAGCAGGCTGGTGAGCGCCGTCAGGATGGTGACGCCCGCGGAAGGACCATCCTTGGGGATGGAGCCCGCCGGGAAGTGCAGGTGGATGTCCGTCTTCTCCAGGAAGTTGGAGCTGATGCCCAGCTGCTCGGACTTGCTGCGCAGGTAGCTCAGCGCCGCCGTCGCGCTCTCCTTCATCACGTCGCCGAGCTGGCCGGTGAGCGTCATGCCGCCCTTGCCCGCCATCTTCGTCGCCTCGATGAAGAGCAGATCGCCGCCGGCCGCCGTCCAGGCCAGACCCGTGGCCACGCCCGGAACCTCCGTGCGCTCCGCGACCTCCGAGTAGAACATCTCGGGCCCGAGGATCTCCTTCACGCGCTCGGCGTTGATGGTCTGCTTCTCCAGCTTCCCACCCGCGACCTCCACCGCCACCGCGCGGCAGATGTCCGCGATGCGCCGCTCCAGGTTACGCACGCCCGCCTCGCGGGTGTACGAGGTGGTCAGCGTCAGCAGCGCCTCATCGGTGATCTCGATGTGGTCCGGGTTGAGCCCGTGCTCCTTGAGCTGCTTGGGCACCAGGTGGATGCGCGCGATGCTCTGCTTCTCCTCGAAGGTGTAGCCCGACAGCTCGATGATCTCCATGCGGTCGCGGAGCGGCCCGGGGATGGGATCCAGCTGGTTCGCCGTGGCGACGAACATCACCTTCGACAGGTCGAACGGCACGTCGAGGTAGTGGTCGCTGAACGTGTTGTTCTGCTCCGGGTCCAGCACCTCGAGGAGCGCCGCGCTCGGGTCGCCACGGAAGTCGGCGCCGAGCTTGTCGATCTCGTCGAGCATCATGACCGGGTTCTTCGTGCCGGCCTTCTTCATGCTCTGGATGAAGCGGCCGGGCAGCGCGCCGACGTAGGTGCGCCGGTGGCCGCGGATCTCCGCCTCGTCACGCACGCCGCCCAGCGACAGGCGCACGAACTTGCGGCCCGTGGCCTTGGCCACGCTCTGACCCAGCGACGTCTTGCCGACGCCCGGAGGACCGACGAGGCACAGGATGGGCCCGCGCATGTCGTTCTTCAGCTTGCGGACGGCCAGGTACTCCAGGATGCGCTTCTTCACCTTCTTGATGCCGAAGTGATCCTTGTCGAGCTGCTGGCGCGCGTTCTCGATGTCGAGGTTGTCCTCGGACAGCTTCGACCACGGCAGGTCGGCGATCCAATCCAGGTAGGTGCGCGCGACGGTGTACTCGCTCGACGCCGCCGGAATCGTCTTCAGGCGGTTGAGCTCCTTGTTCGCGACCTTCTCCACCTCGGGAGGCAGGGCGGCCTTCTTCAGGCGCTCCTGGAGCTCGTCGAGCTCCTCCTCCTCCTCGCCCATCTCGCCGAGCTCTTCCTTGATCGCCTTGAGCTGCTGGCGCAGGTAGTACTCGCGCTGGGTCTTCGACATCTCGCCCTTCACGGCGGAGTCGATCTTGTTGGAGAGCTTGAGGATCTCGCGCTTGCGGTTGAGCAGCTCGAGCACGAGCTTCATCCGCGCCTTGAGGTCCACCGTCTCCAGGACGGCCTGCTTCTCCTCGATCGGCACGTCCACGTTGGCGGCGATGAGGTCGGCCAGGTGACCGGGGTGGGTGATGCTCTCCACCAGCTCCGTGGCGGCGGCCGGCAGCTCAGGCATCAGCTCGATGACCTCACGCGCCAGCTTCTTGAGGTTGATGCCCAAAGCCTCCACCTCGACGTTCTCCGCGGAGGTCTTGTCCTCCACCGCGTCGACGCGGGCCTTGAGGTAGGGGGCCTCCTGCACCAGCTCCACGACACGGAAGCGGGCGAGTCCCTGGACGACGAGCGAGTAGTTGTCCTCGCCCATCTTCAGAAGCTTCACGATACGGGCCACCGTCCCCATGGTGTAGAGGTCGGCGGCGCCCGGATCCTCTTCCTCGGCGCGGCGCTGCGTGACGACACCGATGACCTGGTCGTCGCGCACCGCGTCCTTGATCAGGGCAATGGTCTTCTGACGGCCGACGGCCAGCGGGAGCACGCCGCCGGGAAAGAAGACGCTGTTCCGCAGGGGCAGGATCGGCAGCACCTGGGGAATGTCTTCCTTGTTGATGAGCCCCGGAGGGGCCATCGCGGTGGGCATTGCGCTCGCGGCGGTGCCCTTCTTCTTCTCATCGGACATGAAGTTCGGCCTCTTCCTTCTTCAAGCCCGGCCCTCCCTGCGACCGGACCGGTGAACATCTGTCGGTTTTCTGCGGCAGATGAACCAACGTAACAACCAAAACGCCCGTGGCAAACGCCGTGTGCGATTTTCCACGCTCAAGTCGGATGCCAGACGCTGCGTCCTTGTCTCGCGTCCAGGCCGGGGGTGGGGCATGCTCGCCCCCCCAGCCTCGCTGCGACGCACCGCCTGGGTGCGCCGCCTTTCCCCCTCAGGAGGACGCCATGAAATCCAGAACCCGAGCCCCCCTGCTCCTGTTGCCGGCCCTCTGGGTGGCGTCCTGCACGTCGCCCGTCGACGAGGCCGGATCCACCCTGCCGGGCAAGTGTCAGAGCGAATCCCCGGTGGTGGCCCCGCAGAAGACGGACATCCTCTTCGTCATCGACAACTCCGGCTCCATGGCCGAGGAGCAGGCCGGAATCGCCACCGAGCTGCCCGCCTTCATCCAGGGCCTGCGGGAGGGCGGCGGCGTCACCCAGGACTTCCGCGTGGGGGTGATCACCACCTCCGTGTACCGCCGCGTCCGCACTCAGGGGCGGGAGTTCTACTCGGAGTATCCGAGGGAGTCGGGCCTCCTGCAGCAGGTGCCCACGGCGGATGGGAGCCCGTCCGAGGATCGCTTCGTCGAGAGCTCGGATCCGGACCTGCTGGAGCGCTTCCGCTTGCTGGTGAAGCAGGGGACGAGTGGAAGCGGGCAGGAGTCCCCCTTCGAGGCCGCCCGACTGGCGGTCTCCGAGCCCCTGACCACCACCTCCATCGCCGAGGGTGGGAACGGAGGCTTCCTGCGGGACGGCGCGCGGCTGCTCGTCGTGGTGGTGACGGACGAGGAGGACTGCAGCTCCACCGCGCGGCCGCCGCCGGTCATCGTCACGGACGACACGTCGGTGGACAAGTGCCACGAGGGTGCGGGGCTGCTGACGTCGGTGGACGAGTACGCGGAGGTCTTCAAGAGCCTGCGCGACTCCAAGGGCGGACGTCGGGAAGTGCTGTGGGCCACGGTGGGCCCGGTGGCGCTGAGCGACAAGCGGGCGGAGCTGATCACCGACGCGACGCCGCAGGGCACGTTCGTGCGCAACGCGGACTGCCCCACGTCCTACGGGCCGGGCTACCGGCACCGGGCGATGTCGGAGAAGTTCGACTCGGCGCTCGACAACCTGGACTCCATCTGCCGGGAGAGCTACCGCGACACGCTGCTGCGCATCGCGGAGCTGGCGGCGGTGGCGCAGAGCCTGGACGTGGTGAACCTGCCGGATCCGCGCCTGGCCCAGGTGGAGATCACCCGCGCCGGGGGTACGGTGGAGCGCTGCTCGGTGGCGGCGGGGGACCTGAGCTACGAGCCGTCCGGGGAGGACCGCCCCGCGCGGATCTACTTCGGCGGCAGCTGCCTGCGCCGCGCGGATGATCAGAAGGTCGAGGTGAAGGTCATCTGCGCCGGCTAGGTCCGCCCGAGGGGTGACGCCCAGGGGCTCGAAAACCCTGGCGTCGTCCCGGTGGATCCAAGCCATCACGTCGTGTCGCCGGGCCCGTCGCCGTGCGTCCTGTGCGGGCGCACGTCAGACCCTTGAGCATACTGAACCGTCGTGCAGGCGTGCGTTCGGTGTGTGTCGGGGCCTGGCGAGGAGGCGAGATGAGCGCGGTGGCGGAGCAGCGCAGTGGCGGCGCGGTGGTCGAGCAGCTTCGCGAGCGCATCCGCCAGCTGCAGGCGGCGCCGCGCAGCTATCTGGCGGTGCTGCGCACGGGGATGGAGGCGGTGGACGCGCTGCTCCCCTCGGGCGGCTTCCCGCTGGGGCAGGCGGTGGAGCTGTGTGGTGAGGCGGCCTCCGGCAGGACGAGCCTGGCGCTGAGCGCGGTGGCGTCCGCGCACAAGGAGGCGCGGCTGTGCGCGTGGGTGGATGGACCGCGCGAGCTGTATGCCCCGGCGGCGGCGGCGCAGGGCGTGGACCTGGAGCGACTGCTGCTCGTGCGGCCCAAGGCGCCCGAGCAGCGGGTGTGGGCGGCGGTTCAGTTGGCCCGGAGCGGAGCCTTCGCGTGTGTGGTGCTCGACCTGACGCGAGGGGTGGGCGCGACGGGGAGGCCGCCGCGGGTGGGACTGGCCGAGGCGCGGAAGCTGGCGGACGCGGCGGAGCGTGGCGGCGGGCTGCTGCTGCTGCTCACCTCGCCGGAGG
>NZ_SRLW01000030.1:0-49517 GCF_006518215.1 Myxococcus sp. AB025B | reverse complement strand
CCTGAGCCTCCTCCTGCTCCTGGCCGCCCTAGCCAGTAGGCCAGGGCGGCCAGGAGCAGGAGGAGGCTCAGGCAGACCAGGGGCAGGGCGAGCCAGCGGGTGGTGGAGCTCTGGGACATGGCGCACTCGGGTGAAGCGGGCGCGCGAGGATATGCCGACGCCGGTGTTCCGTGGAGCCCGCATGGCGCGGAGGCTGGCCGGTGAGCCCGCCGGCTCGTGGCGACAGGCGCGGCGGTGGCCTGGGCGCTGAGGGCCCATCGTGGCGACAGGCGCGGCGCCCGAGGGTGCATGGAGCCGGGGCGCGGAGGGTGGCCCCGGCTCTCCTGGGGACTTCAATCGCAGGAGCGCTGGTCGGGCTTGCCGTCGGTGCACTGGCCCATCGGGGCGAAGCGCGACTCGGCCTCGGTGACGACGTCGTCGACGGGGCGGGCGCACTCGCTCTGGGCGAGCGTGCCGCGCACCTCGAACAGGCGCAGCACCTCGGCGCAGCGCTGCTGGAAGGACTTCACGCCCTCCTTGAAGAGCGGGCGCATGACCTGGGGCGAGAACGCGTAGCCGCTGGCGGTGGCGAGCTGCGACTCGGGTCGGAACATCCACGACGAGCGCCAGCTGGACGCGACCTGCTCGAAGCGGGCGGGGCCCAGCCACATGCTGGTGGCGGCCTGGAGCGAGCGCGGCTCTGTGGGCACGAAGCCCGTGCCGGTGCGGCGGCAGTAGGGCTCCACCGCGGTGGGGTCCTCCACCTGGGCGAGCCGCAGCGCGCAGACGTTGTACTCGGCGAAGCGGCGGCCCACGGCGGCGAGCTCCGCCTGCTGCACCTCGCCCACGCGCGGCTGGGCGACGAACAGGTCGATGGTGCGCATCAGCGTGGTGACGGCGTTGTCCGGGGGCGGCACGGGCGTGGACTCGAGGTTGCCGGTGGAGATGACCAGCACGCGCTCGGCGCCGCGCTGCACGGCCTGGAGCACGGGCAGGCCCGAGCGCACGCCGCCATCCAGGAAGGTGCCCGTGTGGCGGCCCTTGCTGGAGGGAATCCAGGGGACGGGCTCGGCGAGCACGGGCTCCACGATGGAGGCGAGCACGGCGTTGATGAGGCCGTCCACGCGCTGCGCCTCGGTGGCGGTGGGCGAGAAGTCCGCGGGGTCCTGGTCGCTGACGCCGTGGACGTCACCGGTCTCGAAGTCCACGGAGACGGAGACCAGCTCCGTGCCGTTGGTGAGCTGCGCGGGGACGACCATGGCGCGCAGCTTGTTCTCGATGCCGTCGAAGCGGACCAGTCCCTTGAGGTCCGAGGCAATCTTCCAGACCCACGTCGAGTTGACGCAGTACAGGTCCGACTCCACCGAGCAGGTGTAGTTGCCCAGGAGCACGTCGCGGGCCTTCTGCTCGTACCCGGGCGTGTGGAACAGGTCCACGAGCGTGCTGATGAGCGCGCCGGTGCTGGAGCCCGCGGCCAGGTCGATGCGCGCGTCGCCGCAGCCCTCGGGCTCGGGCTTGCCGCGGCACTGCTCGAGCACGCCGAGCAGGCGCCACATGATGCCGGCGCTGAAGGCGCCGTTGGCGCCGCCGCCGCTGAGGACGATGGCGTTGGAGGGACGGCCCAGCTTGCGGCTCCAGCGGCGGGCGCTCACGTACTGCGCGGCGGACTCGGCGCCCTCGCGCAGGCCCTGGTTGAGCAGGCTGGGGTTCATCGGGTCCGAAAGCGAGTCACCCAGCGCGGCGAGCGACGCGGCGATGCCCATCGCATTGCCGAGGAAGCGCTGCGCGTCGACCTCCGCGGCGGTGGGCGCCGTCGGGCTGACGCTCCGGGGCTGGGCGGGCAGGCCCCAGAGGCCGCCGGGGACGGTGGCGCGAAGGAAGGCGTCGTAGCAGGTGGCGTTGCTGCCGCCGGCGTGGGCGCGCAGGCACTCCACCTGCTCGACGATGGGGCGGGGAGTGCTGCCGAGGGCGGACATCCACTTCGCCACCTCGGCGGGGTCGGCGTAGGCGTCGACCAGGTGGGAGCGCGTCAGGCGGCCCACGCGCTCGCGGAAGGAGGGGGGGAGGGGAGGCGTCTTCGGCTCCGAGGGCTCGTTGAGCGCCTCGAGGATGTAGCCGGTGCGCAGGAAGCAGCCGCCACTGAGGGTGGCGAGCAGCACGAGACACAGCAGGGACGTCCGACTTCGGTTCACGAGCTTCCCCCGTCATGGAGCGTGACTGGGGGCCTGGAGGTGTGAGGGCGCCCCCTGATGACGACTCGCGAGCAGGTTACCGCAGGAGGCCCACGGGGCAGCGCTCCGTCGTGAGGGGTAGGGTGCATCGTGAGGTGCCTGGCGGACGCGAGCGACGCCCTGACGTGGAGCGATGAACATCGCAACCCCGCGCCATGGCGCGGCGCGGACCCACCGAGGGGCGGCGCGAGCGAGTCGTGCTCCGTGTGACGCGGGTGCGCGCGAGGGCCCGCCGCCCGACTTCGCGGGGCCGTACGTCACGCGACGCTCCGTCGGGCACGGTTCGCCGCGGTCAGGACCCGACGGGGCGAGCGCGCCTCGGTGCTCGCTCTCGTGGCGGGATGGGGACGAAGCGAGGCCCACCCCGTGGAGGAGTGGGCCTCGCGCATGCCGCAAGGGCTCTTCGTCTCCTTACGGATACACCTCACGGCGGGTCGTCGTTCCCGGCGTGGAGATGGCGCCCTCGGCGTAGACGCGCTGGCGCTTGCTCACGCCCAGGCCCGCGCCGAGCACGGAGGCGATGAGGCCCAGCAGCAGCGCGCCGAAGATGCCCCAGAAGACGCGACCGGACTTGTCCGCGGCCACGAGCGCGCCCTGCTGCACCTGCTGGCCGACCTGGCCGACCTTCGCCCTGGCGGCGTCGATCTGGCCCTGCACGCGGTTGGCGACGTCCTCCGAGTCCTGCCGGGACAGGCGCGTGTTCTCCGCGATGGAGCTGACGAGCAGCTCGCGGTTCACGTCGCCGGTGCGTACGGCGGTGGTGACGATGTCCTTCGTCGCGGCCTCGAGCTGGTTGGCGGTGATGGCCGGCTTGCCCTCGGCGCGCAGCCGCTCGTTCACCGGACCGAGCGCGTCGTTGGCGTCGAGGCCGAAGGCGTTGGCGACCTGGTCACCCTGGGAGGCCGCGCCCGCGACGGCGGCGCCCGTGGCACCCACCACGCCGGTGGCGGTGCGCACCGCGGTGCCGACGATGGTGGAGATGACCATGCCCATGAGGGCAACGCCCGCGATGGTCGTCAGCCCCCACATCACGGCGCCGTGCATCGCGCCGCCGCCCTTGTCCACCACGCCCGCGGTGCGGGCGGCGACGAAGCCTCCCGCGAAGAGGGCGATGAGCGGAGCGATGAGGCCCCAGATGCCGGTGCCGATGCCCGCCGAGCGTGCACTGCCTGGGTTGCTCGGGTCGACGGACGACAGTCCGAGCGCGAGGCCCAGGGAGTACAGGAGGATGAGCACGCCGAGCGCGACGAAGGTGCCGCCGAGGATGGCGCCCCAGCTGAGCTTGAAGGGCGTTCCCGCGCTGGCGGAGATGACGCCGGGTTTCTCTCTTTCCACGATGGTTGTTGCCATGGGCCGGGCCTCCTGCCGCGGTGAGCACCCCTGAAGCGGGCTGCTCGGGTTCCGCGGCAAACATGGGCATCGTCGGGCCGCGGACGATTCCACGGCTCCAGGACGCCTCCTCGGTGAGAGGGAGACGGCGGGGGCTCACCGCAGGTCGAGTGCCTTGAGGAGCACGGCTTCCTTCGCCACCACGGGCGAGCGGGGGAGGGCTTCGATGGAGAAGGCGCGCAGCAGCTCTTCGAGTGTCCTGGGGGTACCGTCTCCGAGTCCGCTCCACGCGGCGAGCAGGCCCAGCACGCGCTCGGGTGCGACGCCGCGCTCGCGCAGCTCAGTGAGGGCGAAGGCACCCTCGCGCTTGGCGAGGCGCTTGCCGTCCTCTCCGTGCACGAGTGGGACGTGGAGGAAGTCGGGCGCTCGTTTCGCCAGGGCGTCGTAGAGCTGGAGCTGGCGGGGCGTGGAGGAGAGCAGGTCGTCGCCGCGCAGCACGTGGGTGATGTCGGAGGCCGCGTCATCGACGACGACGGCGAGCTGGTAGCTGGCGACGCCGTCGTTGCGGCGCACGACGAAGTCACCGACCACGGCGTCGACGTCTTGGGTGTAGGGGCCCATCAGGGCGTCGATGAAGTGGACCTCTCCGGGACGGGCGCGGAAGCGGATGGCGGGGGCGCGGGTCCTGGCGCGCTCGGCGATTTGCGCGGAGGTGAGGTGGGCGCAGGTGCCGGGGTAGCGGGGGCCTTCCTCGGAGAGGCCGTGGGGTGCGCTGACGGCGCGGGCAATCTCCGCGCGGGTGCAGAAACACGGATAGACGAGGTCTTGTTGTTCCAGCGTGGCGAGGGCCTCGCGGTAGAGGTCGTCGCGCTGACTTTGGACGAGGGGAGTTTCATCCCAGTCCAGGCCGAGCCAGCGCAGGTCCTGCATCAGGTCGTCGACGTACTGGGGCTTGCAGCGGGCGCGGTCGAGGTCCTCGATGCGCAAGAGGAAGCGCCCGTTGGCGGCGCGAGCCTGGAGCCAGCCGAGCAGCGCGCTGCGGATGTTGCCCAGGTGCATGCGGCCCGTGGGGCTGGGCGCGAAGCGTCCGCGGAAGGTGCTCATGGACGGACGAGCGGCTTGCGGATGGCATCCGCGGGCTTGCGGACGGGGGCGACGGGCTTCGCAGAATCCGCGACAGGCACGGCGTAGACCGTCTGCGAGACGTGTGCGTTGCGCGAGGCGCCGGGGGTCGGTGAGAGCGGAACGGACTCGGCGAGTCCCGCCTCCACGCCGTGCGAGGCGAGCTGTGCCGCTATCTCGCGCAGCGGGTCACCCGCGTCGAGCAGCTCCAGGTCCATGGCGATGCGCGGCAGCCTGCGCGGCGAGGTGTCCCCGGGTGTGAGGACGAACGCGTCGAGGGCGAGGCCCGAGCCCAAGCGGGACAGCGTGCCGAGCACGACGAAGTCGGCGCCGAGGTCGCGACCGAGCTTCGACGCGGCCTTGAGCGCGGACGCATCGAGTTGATTGTTGGAGAGCGACCTCGCCAGCGACGCGGCGGGGCCATCCCCTGGAGGCATGAGGAGCACGGGCACCTCGCGCTCGGCCACGGCCTCGGCCACGCCCGCGACGACCTCTCCCGAGGGGAGCGTGGCGCGCCACAGGTGCGCGCCCGGAGGCACGTGCAGCACGCGCACCGGCGTGCTGCCGACGGAGACGCCATCGAGCGTGACTTCGACGCCGGAGGGAACGGACTCGAAGCGGAGCGTGGCGCGAGGCTGCGCGGCGTGGGTGGTGCGAACGCGCTCGACGGTGTGCGCGAAGAGCGGGGACGTGGCGGCAAGGGGGAGGGGACGTCCAGGCGCGATGGAGAGCGCGTGCGTGAGGGCCTGGGTGGCCTCGTCATCGCGGCCGACGGCGTAGCGCACGGCGGCGCGCAGGGCGTAGGTGTCCGCGAGCTCCGCGCCATCCGTGAGATGAACGGCGTTGTCCGCGTAGGCCTCGAGCGCGCGGCCGAGCGCTGCATCCGCGCGGGAGAAGCGACGGGCGGCACGTGCGGCGGTGGCCTCCTGCACGGCGGCACGCGCGGCGGCGAGCGCGTCGACCGTGGTCTCGGAGGGCGGGGTCGCGGGAGTGTCGACGAGCGCGAGCCCCGCGGTGCCATGGACCTCGGAGGCGAGCCGCGCGGAGAGCCGTGGGCCAGCGCGCGCGGGGACATCGCCGGAGATGGCCTGGAAGGGCAGCACGGCCACCTTCTTCCGAGGCACGCGCGGCTGCGCGGCGAGGGGAGAGGCGCCCAGGACGAGGCAGAGCAGGAGCGCGAATCGCTTCATGGTCGGCAGTGACTCCGACCGTGTTCCTAGCACGGAGCGGCGTCCCGTGGCGCCCGCCCCTCCTGCCCGACAGTGCTTCGTGAGCGCCGACTGCTGAATCGACGTGGGACGGGAAGTTCCTCGGCGAACGGTTGCGGCGGGACCGCATCCACGACGAGGCACCTCATCGAATCGAGTGCTGGGCGCTGATGGGCAGAGACAAGGGGCGAGGCTTCAGTCCATGGCGCTGCTCGAGCGCGGTCCACTCCAGGGAGAAGGCACGGAATGTCTCCTGGGCTCTCTCGTCGAAGGACTTGTTGAGTTCGGGGACGGGGCGAGGAGGAGGTGGCGCTTCACCGAGACGCTCTCGCAACAGCGTGATTCAGGAGGCCCGCCGATGGCGCTTCCCCTCATTCGCCATCTGGAGAGAATGTCCGCACCCGGCCGCCCGTTCCCGGGCGGGAGTCTCGATGCGCTTCATCCACTGTTCCGACGTCCACATCACCGACGACTACTTCGCGCTGCCCCTGCACAAGCTCGGCTGGCGCCGCTGGGTCGCCCTGGCCGAGCTCACCGTCGGCGGCCGCGCGAAGCGCTACGCCCGCGCCCCCCACGCCCTCTCCGCCATCGCCCGCGAAGTCGACCGCCACGCCGCGGACCACTTCATCCTCTCCGGCGACCTCACCGCGTACGCGCTCGACAGCGAGTTCAGGGGCGCGCGCCAGGCCCTGGGCCCCCTCGCCGACGACCCGAGCCGCTGCACCATCATCCCCGGCAACCACGACGTCTACACCCCCGGCAGCCACCAGAAGGGCCGCTTCGCCAGCCACTTCGGCCACCTGCTCCACAGCGACCTGCCCGAGCACCGCCGCGAGGGCGCCTTCCCCTTCGTGCGCCTCGTGGGCTCCGAGGCCGCCGTCGTGGGCCTCTTGTCCGCCCGCGTCCCCGCCTCGCCCGGACTCTCCTTCGGCGTCATCGGCGACGCCCAGCTCGACGGCCTCGCGGCCCTGCTGAAGGACCCCCGGCTGGACGGCCGCGCCATCCTCGTCGTCGTCCACCACGCGCCCCTCACGCGCAAGGGACGCGCCGACCGCTGGCACCACGGCCTGCGCGACGCCCAGGCCTTGCTGCAGCTGCTCCCAGGCCCCCGCCACGCCGTCCTCCACGGTCACATCCACCAGCGCTACCACCACCCCGCCACCAACGAGCGCCCCCACATCTTCGGCGCCGGCTCCTCCACCGAGGCCGGCCACGAGGGCTACTGGCTCATCGAGGTGGCCCACGGTCAGGTCGTGGGCGGCCAGGTCCAGACGCCGCCCCTGTGACAACGCCGCGTCCTCGGCGGTAGAACCCGCCTCATGACGCATCCGCCGGCCACGGACCTGAGCCTCGAGGAATACAAGACGCTGCGCGCGCTCCACCGCGCGGTGGATGACCTCCTCGAGGAGAGCCTCCGCGCGCGTGAGAACCTCACCCAGACCTTCCGCCGCTGCTTCCCGCCCATCCTCGCCCTCACCGGCGCCCGCGCCGTGGCGCTGACCACGCGCGACGAGGACCTGCGCACCCGCACCTGGCAGGAAGGCGACTGGGGCGGAGACTTCCCCGGCCCGCTGCTCGACGGCGCCCCCGGCTCCCAGCGCATCGGGGACGCGACGCTCGTCACCCAGCCGCTCGACGTCGCCGGAGACCCCGTGGGCTTCTTCGGCCTGCTCTTCTCCGGAGACCACACGTCACCGGAGGCCTCCGCCCGTGCTCTGCGCCTGCTCGACACCATCGCCGAGCAGCTCGACACCGTGCTGTGCCTGGTCCACACCGCGTCGGAGAAGCACCAGCTCATCCTCCAGTGCAACGCGCACCTGGCCAACCCCGTGTTCGAGGTGGGCATGGACCAGGCGGTGCTCACGCTGGCCCAGCGCGTGCGCGTGCCCTCCTTCCTCCTGCTCTACCGCGACGCCGTGCGCCCCCAGGTGCTCCACTACCGCCTGTACCGCAACGGCCACCTGGAGTTCGAGAGCGGCGAGCAGCCCAGCCAGGACGTGGAGCGCGCCCTGCGCCAGCACGGCCACCGCCTGCTGTCCGAGGAGGTCTCCGCCCTGCGCCAGCTGCTCCCCGGCCGCACCACCGAGGCGGTGCTCATCTCCGGCTCCGCCACCAGCGAGCCGTTGGGGAAGATCGCTGTCGCCTGCGACGAGGGCTTCTCCGCGTACACGATGGACCTCTTGCGCGTGCTGGCCTCCACGCTCAGCCAGCGCCTGCTCGACTACAACCGCGAGCGCATCCACCTGTCGCAGTTCTTCCCCACCAGCATCATCGACGCGCTCCTGCAGGACCCCAACTACGCGCAGCACCTGCGAGCGCAGGACCAGGAGGTGGGAATCCTCTTCGCGGACATCAACGGCTTCACGCGCATCTGCGAGCACGGCTTCGACAGTCCGCGCAACATCGGACGCTTCGTGGACGAGTGGAGCGCGCGCGCCGTGGACTGCATCTGGGAGCACGGCGGCGTGTTCGACAAGATGGTCGGTGACTGCGTCATCGGCCTGTTCGGCCCGCCCTTCTTCAAGTCCAGCCGCAAGGAGCGCGCCGAGGCCGCCGTGCGGGCCGCGTGCGACATCCAGGCGCTCACCGCCAGGCTCGGCGCACGTGAGGAAGTGGCCGCGCTGTGCGAGCGCGTGAAGCTCCCCGGACTGGGCGTGGCCGTGGGCGTCAACCTGGCCCACGTCAACTGCGGCCTCTTCGGCCCCAACCGTCAGTACACCGCCTTCTCCAGCGGCATGAACCAGGCGGCGCGCCTGCAGTCACTGGCGGGCTTCCGCGAGACGCTCGTCATGGCGAGCGCCCGGGACGTGCTGGTGGACTCCACCGAGCCCTTCATCCAGGGCCTGCGCTTCGGCGCGCTCACCGAGACGCCGGTGAAGAACGTGGCGCAGCCCCTGCGCCATCACCGACTGGACAGCCTCACGCCGTGAGGTGCGAGGCCGCGTAGCGCCGGGAGAAGTGGATCCACCGGCGCTCGTCCACCTCCACCTGCCACTCGGAGTTGGGCGTGAGCGGCAGCCGCTCCTTGAGGAAGCTCTCCAGCTGGTCCGCCGCCTTCACGGGCGTCAGCCCCGGCGCGCGGAAGGCGATGTGCAGCAGCACCTCCAGCCCCGCGGAGACCTCCACGCACGCGCTGATGCGCAGCGGGCCCACCCGGCGCTGGTACAGCGTGTTCTGACCCGGCCATACGGCAGGGTCCGTCTCCCGGCGCGCGGCCGAGAGCCAGTTGGACGGCTGGAGGATGAAGTCGAGCAGGTCGCTGCTCGCTTCTTCCGTCGTCGAATGCTCCTGGATGGAAAGCATCGCCCACCTCCCCGGGGAAGCCGATGGAAAGAATGTGCCCACGGCCATGGAGCGTGCAAGAGCCCCCCCGCGGAAACCTCGCGGGTGTCCTCCAGCGACACAAGATGAGGGTGTGGGTCCGGAGCTCGGCACAAGGCCTCCGGCGGCGCGACGTTAACGGGCGCGGCTGACATGCGCGCGCGAGCGCGTCACGGGCTGGTGGGAAGTGAACGGCGCGAGCGTCGCTCCACGGCGGACTTGAGCTGACCACAGCCCGCGTCGATGTCGATGCCCCGGCGTTGACGCACGGTGCTGGGGACACCGTGCGACATCAGCACGTCCTGGAAGGTGCGCACCGACTCGGGGCGGCTCGGCCCGCCGTCGTAGCCCACCGTGGGGTTGAGGGGGATGACGTTGACGTGCGCGTCCATGTCACCCAACAGCGCGCCCAGCGTGTGGGCGTGCTCCACCGTGTCGTTGCGTCCCTCGATGAGCGTCCACTCGAAGAAGATGCGGCGCTTGCGTCGGGCGATGTAGTAGCGGCACGCGTCCATCAGCTCCGCCAGAGGCCAGCGTCGCCCCGCGGGCACCAGCGCCGCGCGCTCCGCGTCCGTCGCGCCGTGCAGGCTCACCGCCAGCTGCACCGGTCGGTCCTCGTCCGCGAGTCGACGGATGCCGGGCACCACGCCCACCGTGCTCAGCGTGATGAAGCGCGGCGCCATGGCCAGGCCCAGCGGGTCCACCAGGACATCCACCGCGGCCAGGGTGTTGTCGTAGTTGTGCAAGGGCTCGCCCATGCCCATGAGCACGACGTTGCGCAGCGTCTCGCCCGACTCGCGGAGGATGCGCTGCACGTGGAGGATCTGCCCCACGATTTCGCCGGGCGTCAGGTGACGCGACAGGCCCATCTGTCCCGTGGCGCAGAAGACACAGCCCATGGCGCACCCGGCCTGGGTGCTGATGCACACCGTCGCGCGGCCCTTGAAGCGCATGAGGACGGTCTCGATGGTCTGCCCGTCCTCCAGCTTCATGAGCAGCTTGTGCGTGTGGCCGTCGGAGCTGAACGCCTCGTGGTGCGTGGTGAGCTGCCCCAGCCGCGCGCGCTCGCGCAGGGCCTCGCGCAGGTCCGCGCGCAGCCCCTCCACCTCGTCCAGCGCTCGGGCCTGCTGTCGGTACAGGCCGGACCAGAGCACGTCGCGGTGGTGGGGCCGGTAGCCCCAGTCGGACAGCAGCGCGCCGAGCGCGGGCCGCGTCAGGTCGTAGAGGTTGGTGGGCGTGTCGGACGGCATGGCCAGGACGCCAGATAACACACCCGGGCCCCTCGTCACCCGGGTGCCACGGGGTGGGAGACGGGCGCGCCTCCGGAGCCGACGGCCCGAGGCGGTCCCGGCGGCCGGGCCAGCGAGCCCCTGGCGAGTGCTGCCGGTGCGGGCGACCGTGCACAGGTTGTCCGCGCATGGGGCTCTCCATCCAGCAGGAGGAATTCGGTCCGGAGGACTTCGAGCGCTTCTCGCGCAGGCTCGACGAGAGCCTGGAGGCGCTGCGCGTCGTCCTCGCCAGGCCCGGCTTCGGCGAGGGGCCGACGACGATTGGCGCGGAGCTGGAGTTGTTCCTCGTGGACGACCGGGGCTTCCCGCTGCCGATGAACCAGCAGGTGCTCGCGCGCACGAAGGACCCGCGCGTGACGCTGGAGATGGACCGCTTCAACCTGGAGGTCAACCTGCGCCCGGGGCCGCTGTCGGGGAGGCCCTTCACCGCGCTTGAGGCGGAGCTGGAGGACTCGCTCCGCGAGGTGCGGCGCGCGGCGGCGGCCGAGGGCGCGCGGGTGGCGGTGATTGGAATCCTGCCCACGCTGCGCGAGGCGGACCTGGGCAAGGGCGCGCTGACGGCCCAGCCCCGCTACCGCGCGCTGAACAACGCCATCCGCCAGCGCCGCGGCAAGCCCATCGAGGTCGCCATCCGGGGCGACGAGGAGGCGCTGACGCTCGCCTGGGACGACACGACGCTCGAGGGCGCGAACACGTCCTTCCAGCTCCACCTGCGCGTGACGCCCGCCGACTTCGCGCGCCTGTACAACGCCGCGCAGCTGGCCACCGCGCCCGCGCTGGCCATCAGCGCCAACTCGCCGCTGTTCCTGGGGCGCAAGCTCTGGGACGAGACACGCGTGGCGCTGTTCCGTCAGTCCGTGGATGACCGGGGCGAGCCGGGCGAGGGCGGCTTCCAGCCCCACGGGCGCGTGACGTTCGGCCACGGCTGGGTGCGCGAGGGCGCCTACGAGCTGTTCGCCGAGTCGGTGGCGCTGCACCCGCCGCTGCTGCCCGTGGTGGGGCACGAGTCCCCGCTGGAGCACGCGGCCTCGGGCCGTCCGCCGGGGCTGGAGGAACTGCGGCTGCACCAGAGCACGGTGTGGTCCTGGAACCGGGCCGTCTACGACCCGAAGGACGCGGGGCACCTGCGCATCGAGCTGCGCGCGCTGCCCGCGGGGCCCTCCGTGGTGGACATGGTGGCCAACGGCGCGTTCCTCCTGGGCCTGACGCTGGGGCTCGCCGAGCGCATCGACGCGCTGCTGCCCGCGCTGCCCTTCGCGCACGCTGCGGGCAACTTCATCCGCGCCTCGCGCAGGGGGCTGGACGCGGAGCTGCTGTGGCCGGGCGAGTCCGCGCCGAGTCCCCGCGTGGTGCCCGTGGTGGACCTGGTGCGCAGGCTCATCCCCGTGGCGCACCGCGGGCTGGTGTCCGCGGGCGTGGCGGCGGACGAGGCGGACCGGATGCTGGAGGTCATCTCCCGCCGGGTGGACACGCGCAGGACGGGGGCGCGCTGGCAGCGGCAGGTGCTCACGCGGCTGGAGGCGGGCATGCCTCGCAGGGACGCCCTGGCGGCGATGCTGGAGCGCTACCTGGAGCTCACGGCCTCCGGCGCCCCCGTGCACGACTGGCCGGTGGAGTAGGCCCGGGCGGGCGGGCGGCCTCGGGAGGACCCCCTCCGTTGCGAGCCGGGCGCGGCTGGGGCGAATATCCGGGCGCCCGCCACGTCAGCGGCAGAGGTCCTGCTCTTCTCGCCCATGTCCCGACTCCTTCCTCCGCTGTTGCTGCTCGCTCTTTTGGGAAGTGCCTGCTCCACCCTGCGAGGTCGCGCCGACGAGCTGGCGCGCAACGGCCAGTTCGTCGAGGCCGCCAGCCTCTATGACGACCTCGTCGCCAAGGACCCGCATGACAAGTCGCTGGTCATCGAGCGCGATGGCCTGCGCGGCAAGGCGCTCAGTCAGCTGCTCGGCAACGCGCGGCGCTTCCGGTTGGACGGCATCGACGAGAAGGCCGAGGACGACCTGTTGCGCTTCCTCGACCGGCGCGTGCAGTGGAACGCGAAGCTCAGCGGTGGCCTGGAGAGCTCGCTCCTGGAGGAGATGGAGGGCACGCACCGGCACCTGCGCGCCGTCATCGTCGCGCCCGCGAGCCAGGGCCACGCGCTGACGGCGGAGGAGACGCTCATCCGCAAGCGTCCGCTGCTCGCGCACAAGGAGATGGTCGGCATCCAGCGCGAGATGGAGTCCTCCGTGCTCCAGAGCGGCAAGGACACCTGCGGGCGCCTCAAGGCCGTGACGTCCGACACCGGCGCGCACTGGCGCGAGGTGGTGTCGCGCTACTGCCGCCACTGGCGCGAGCCCGCCCCCGAGCCCGCTCCGGCCCCCGAGCTCACCCGCGTGCCCACGTGGGAGGGCCAGGTGTCGGGCCTCGACGCCGCGCGCATGGAGCTGTTGCGCTCGCGGCTCGCGCGCGCCTACGAGCTGTCGCCCTGGTACTCGCCCGCCGCGAAGCCCCAGCCGGAGCTCTTGCTCGCCGGCCGCTTCGACACGCGCCGCGGCAGCGAGAACGTGGCCATGACGGCGCCGTACACGGAGCGGGTCCCCTACACCGACCACGAGGAGCGCAAGGAGACCATCGAGGAGCCGTTCGAGGCGGACGAGACGTACACCGACAAGGACGGCAAGACGCAGACGCGCAAGGTGACCAAGGTGCGCACGTACACGCGCAACTTCACCGTGCCCGTCACGCGCTACAGGGATGTGGCGCGCACCTTCGAGTACCACGCCCTGCGCCTGTCGGTGGAGCACCAGCTCACGCTGTCCTCCTCGGGTGTGCTGGACGCGCGTCGGGCCCCGCTGGCGACGGTGCTCCAGGACCACCTGTCCGAGTCCTCGCTCGAGCACGACGTCCACTTCGAGCCCGGTGAGATTCGCCCGCGCCGCGCCAGCTTCACCTCGCCCGAGGGCTGGCTGGAGCAGCGCGTGGAGCTGATGGCCCGCCGCTTCGCCGAGTCCCTCTCCGTCCACTGGCGCGAGTCCTACTGCGACGTGCCCATGCGCACATTGGACGAGGCTTCCCGCTGTGCACGCGCCGGCACCACGCTTCCCACTCCTGCGCACCAGCTCCTCTCGGAAGTGCTGGGTGACGACGCGGCGCGCATCCCGGCGCTGTTCGTCAACCGCTGACGCGGTGCGAGAGGCGCGTTGGGTAATCGGCGGGTCAATTGAGACTGGGTGGATTGTTCCAGCAGTCTGACGTGAAATACCCGTGAGTGCGGGTCAGACTCCTTTGTCAGTATTCGTACTCGGCAGCGGAAATTTTCACACAGAGGACCGTATGCATCCGAATGAAGTCCGAAGCATCGCTCGTCGCGGGACACTCGTGATGTGGATGGCTTCTTCTCTGGCGCTGACCGCTTGCGGTGGCGCGGACATGGAGGCCGCATCCTCCGGCGGTGACACCACCGTGGCGGAGCAGTCGCAGGGCGCCGTCGCGGACCGACGCATCATCGTCTACCTCACGCCGAGCCAGCAGCTTTACGGCGTGAAGGACGGCAAGTCGACGCTCATCGCCGAGCGCGCGAGCGCCCCGTCGGTGTCGCCGGACGGCAGCCAGGTGGTGTTCGCCAAGCTGCCCTCCTCGTGGAACGTGGGCCAGCCGGTGACCAGCGCGGAGCTCCACCTCTACAAGGCGAGCAACGGCAAGACGGAGCGGCTGACGACGGGCCATGACGACCAGAGCCCGTCGTGGACGCCGGACGGCAAGAGCATCCTGTTCCAGTCGAAGCTGCGCTCGGGGCTCGCGTCCTTCTGGCGCGTGAAGCCCAACGGGAAGAACCTGGCGCAGGTGACGAACCAGGGCACGTCGTTCGCCACGGACCCCGCCTACGTGCCCGCCCCGGTGAGCAACACCCCCGTGCAGTGGGGGCCCAACCAGCGCCGCATCATCGTCTACCTCGCGCCGCAGACGACGACCACCACCGAGGTGCGGGTGATGAAGCTCGACGCCCAGGACAACGTCGCGTCGGCCTACAGCCTGGGTCAGGGCACCTCGCCCGCGTGGACCGAGGAGGGCAACGTGCGCTTCCAGCGCGAGGAGAACGGCCAGCTCGTCGACGTCGAGGTGAGCGTGCAGTAGTCGCAGGTGAGGTGCGGCGCGAGCTGGGCGCGCCGCGACACGCGAGGGGGACCTGCGGTCAGCCCTCGTCCTCGGCGCCCTTGCGCAGACCCAGCATCCTTCGCAGCTCGCGCGCGGACTGGCGGCTGACCTCCACCGCGTGGCCCCGCGACGTGCGCGCCAGGTAGCCCCCCGTCTCCAGGGGCTCCAGCCTGGCGACGTGGCGCAGGTTGAGCAGCGCCCGGCGGTGGACCCGTTGGAACAGGTCCTGGGGCAGCTTCTCTGCCAGCTCGTTGAGCGTGAAGTCGGTGAGGAACTCGCCCTGCGCGGTGAACACCGTCACCAGCTCGTCATCCAGCGCCGCGTGGGAGATGGTCTCCGGGTCCACCAGGACGATGCCCTGCCGCGTGGGGATGGGCAGCCGCGCCAGCGCCCGGGCCTGCTGCGGCGGCTTCTCCGTGGGGGCGCCGTCCCCGCGGGCGCGGGGCTCCGCGCCGATTCTCGCGCGCACGCGCTCCAGGGCCTTCTGCAGCCGCGCGGGCTCCACGGGCTTCAAGACGTAGTCCACGGCGCCGTGCTCGAAGGCGTCCACGGCGTGCTCGGCGTGCGCGGTGCAGAGCACCACGCGGGGGCCGTCTTCCGACAGCAGCGCGAGTGCGTCCAGGCCACTGAGGCCGGGCATGTGGATGTCCAGCAGCACCACGTCCACGCCGCCCGCGCGCACCGCGGCGAGCACCGCCTCCCCGTCGGCCGCCTCGCCGCACACCTGCACGTCGGGCAGCGCGCCCAACAGTCGCGACAGGCGCTTGCGGGCGAGCAGCTCGTCGTCGGCGATGAGGACACGCAGAGGGGGGCTCACGTGATGACTCCTGGCAGGGGGCCCGAGCGGGGCAGGGTGACGGTGACACGGGTGCGCTCCGCGTCACTGGTGAGCGACAGGCGCGCCTGTTCGCCATAGGCCAGCGCGAGCCTGCGCTCCACGGTGGGCAGGCCCGCGCTGCCCTCGCGCGGCCCCCGGGAGGCGCCGGGGTTCTCGATGGCCACCGCCACCTGGCCGTCGCGCACCTGCACCTCCAGCGACAGCCGGCCCCGGTGGCCCGCGGCGGGGCCGTGCTTCACCGCGTTCTCCGCCAGGGGCAGGAGCACCAGCGGCGGCACCGGCACGTCCTCGGCGCCGGGGCGGATGTCCACCGCGAGCTGGAACAGCTCCGGGTCCCTGAGCAGGTGGAGGTCGAAGAGGGTGCGCATCAGCGCCAGCTCCTCCGAGAGGGGCCAGGTCGCCTTGCGCACGCCCGCGAGCACCGAGCGCAGCATGGTGGACAGCCTGAGCACCGCGGCCTCCGCCACCGCGCCGTCCTCGCGGCACCACTCGGCGATGGCGTTGAGCGTGTTGAAGAGGAAGTGCGGGTCCAGGTGGCTGCGCAGCGCGAGCAGCTGCGCCTGCTCGGCCTCCAGCGCGAAGCGGGCCGCGCGGGCGCGCTCCTTGGCCAGGGACTCCTCGAAGCCGATGTCCCGCCCCAGCCCCCAGCCGCCGACGAGGAACAGCGCGTTGCACACCATGAGGTTGGTGCGCTGGGTGAGGAACGTGGGCCCCATGTCCAGGAGCTTGGGCAGCACGATGCCCATCATCAGCACCACGCCGCTGCCCAGCGTGCCGTACATCAGCACGCGCACGCCGCCGTGGCTCAAATCCAGCCCGCTGGGGAAGAGGACCCGGTAGGTGACGGGGGCCACGCCCACGAAGACCAGGCACATGAGCACGCCCAGGTGCGGGGCGAGCGGCTCGCGGCTGAAGCTCACCTGCGCGGCGACGAGCGGGGCGCAGACGAGGAGGATGGGCACCAGCCTGCGGGGCTCCGCGAGGGCCCGCAGGGTGGCGCGGACGATGGACCCTTCGGGCTTCTCCGACATGCTCCCGACGAAGCCTACACCGTCGGAGGCGTCACTGCTCGGGGGCCTTGTCCACGTCGAGCTCGAGTGCGTCGACGAGGATGCTTCCGGCGAGGACGACGGGGAACAGGACGATGGCGGCGGCGACGAGGAGGGTGGGGGGCATGGGGGTCTCCGGAGGCTGCGCAGCATGCACGCCCAGTCTGACGTGCCCCTCGTGCCCCCACGGACCCGGCGCGCCGGACGGTCGCCGCCCGGGGCCGAGCCGTCGTTTTCAGGCCCCCGCGTCCACCAGCGCGTCCGCGAGCGCCAGCCCGTTGCGGATGCAGTCGTTGAGGCCCACGCCCTTGTAGGCGTTCCCCGCCAGGTGCAGCCCGGGCAGGCGCGTGAGCGCCCGGTCCACGCCGTCCATCCGCTCCAGGTGGCCCACGTTGTACTGGGGGATGCCCCGCTTCCAGCGGAAGACCTCGGTGAGCGTCGGCGTGGCGGTGACGCCCGCGAGCGCCTTCAGCTCCTCGCGCGCCAGCGCCACCAGCGCGGCCTCGTCCAGCGCCACCAGGTCCGGCCGCGTCGCGCCGCCCACCATGCACGTGTAGAGCACCCGGCCCGCCTCCACGCGGAAGGGGAACACGGTGGAGGCGTGGATGGCGCCGAGCAGGCGGCGCTTCTCCATCGGCGGCACCAGGAAGCCGAAGCCGTCCGGCGCGGGCGTCGTCCCCGCGTCGAAGCCCAGGTGCACCACGGCGATGGGCGCGTAGTCGATGCCGCCCACGCGAGAAGCCAGCTCCGCGTCCAGCGGCGCCAACAGGCCCCGCGTCACGTATGTGGGCGCGGCCAGCACCACGTGGGACGCCTTCAGCTCCGAGCGCTGTCCCCGCTCGCTCACCGCGAGCCGCCAGCCGTCGTCTGCCCGCGTCAGGCCCTCCACCGTGGCGCCGGTGCGCGCCGCGTCCCCGAGCGCCGTGCCCAGGGCGTCGATGAGCGTGCCGAGCCCGCCCTCGAAGGTGCTCAGCGCGCCGCTCAGCTTCGGCGCGGTGCTGCCCGCGGGCAGGGCCTTCTGCGCCTTCGCCTGGGCCTTCTGGGCGTGGATGGCGCCGAGCAGGAGGCTTCTGTGCTCGCGCTCCAGCTTCACGAGCTGCGGGAACGTGGCGCCCACGCTCAGCTTCTCCACGTCGCCCGCGAAGATGCCCGTCTGCACCGCGTCCAGCAGCACCCGCGTCGCCGTGGCCCCCAGGTGCCGGCGCCCGAAGTCCGCCAGGGATTCGTCCACGCCAGCCGCCGCGCGGCCGCTGAACAGCTCCCCCATCACCCGCAGCTTCGCGCCGAAGGGGAGGATGTCCGACTTCAGGAACGCCGGCGGCGATGCGGGCACCGCGCGCGGCTTCCCCCGCGTGTAGACATACCGCCGCTTCGCCGCCCCATCCGCCGCGCGAATCCTGTGTTCCAGGTTGAGCGCGGATGCCAGCTCTCTCATGGCGGGCTCGCGGTCCAGGAAGCTGTTGGGGCCCGTCTCCAGGAGGAAGCCCTGCTGCGCGCGCGTGCCCACCGCGCCACCGAGCCGGGGGGTTGTCTCCAGGAGAACGGCATCCCTACCGCGGGAGCGCAATCGCCAGGCGACGACCAGACCTGAAATCCCACCTCCTACGACGGCGACAGTCATGGGTTGTCTCTCCTGAATCAAATTTTCCGGTGACCAGCGTGCACTCACTCGCGTCATTCGTCCGTGTTTTGCCAAGGACATCCATTCGGCGCGTTAATGAAGAGCATGCGCTACGTCATCACCGGAGCGAGCAGGGGCATTGGGTATGAGTTCGTCCAACAGCTCCTCGAGCGCGGCGACATCGTCGACGCCGGGGTGCGCACCGAGGAGGGGAGGCGGCGGCTGGAGCCGCTGAAACACGACTGTGCGGGGCGCTTGAGAGTCCATGCGCTGGACGTGGCCGACGAGGCGAGTGTCAGGGATTTCGCCGACGAGGTGCTGCTGGAGCCGGTGGATGTCCTCATCAACAACGCGGGCGTGCCAGGGTTGTGGTGCGCGCTGACGGACGTGGACTACGCGGACGTGGTGCGCACCTTCGCCGTCAACGCGCTGGGGCCGCTGCGTGTCACCAGCGCGCTGCTCCCGGGGCTCCTGCGGGGCCGCTCGCGCAAGGTGGCCTACGTCACCTCGCGCATGGGCTCGCTGTCGTCCAACAGCGACGGCGGCGCTTATGCCTATCGGATGTCCAAGGTCGCGTTGAACATGGGCGTGCGCAACCTGTCCAATGACTTGCGTGCCCAGGGCATCGTCCCCGTGCTCCTGCACCCCGGCTGGGTGAAGACGGACATGGGCGGGCCGGACGCGCCCTTGCCGCCACGCGACTCGGTGCGAGGGATGCTCAACGTCATCGATGAGCTGCGCGCGGAGCACAGTGGTCGCTTCTTTGACTACCAGGGCGCGGAGGTGCCCTGGTAGCACGAGGGGCCGCGTCGCTACGGGTAGAGCATCTGCGTGCGCCACGCGTCGCCGTCGCGCAGGTAGACGTGCCGGTCATGCAGCCGGCTGGGCTGGGCGTGCCAGAACTCGATGCGGTCGGGCACCACGCGGAAGCCGGACCAGTGCGGCGGGCGCGGCACGTCCCCTCCCGCGTAGCGCTTCTCCACGTCCTCCACGCGCGACTCCAATTCATCGCGCGAGCCCAGCCGCTGGCTCTGGAGGCTGGCCCACGCGCCCACCTGGCTGCCGCGCGCGCGGCTCCTGAAGTACTGGTCCGCCTCCTCGGGGGACACCACCTCCACGCGGCCCTCCACGCGGACCTGCTCGTCCAGGGGCTGCCAGTAGAAGCACAGCGCGGCGAAGGGGTGCGCGCGCAGCTCCTGGCCCTTGCGGCTCTCGTGGTTGGTGAAGAACACGAAGCCGCGCGCATCGAAGTCCTTGAGCAGGACGACGCGCGCGCTGGGGCGTCCGTCGGCGCCGACGCTGGCCACCACCACCGCGTTGGGGTCCACGGGGATGGCCTTCTTGGCGCGCTCGAAGACGTCCGCGAAGCGCTGGATGGGGTCGGGAGGTATCAGCACGGGCGCACCATAAAGGACGCGGACAGTGGGCGCACGTTCACGGTTGACTCATCCGGCGCAACCGTCATGGTTGTCACATGAAGATTCTCTTCATCTCCTCGGAGGTGGCGCCCTTTTCGAAGACGGGGGGACTGGGGGACGTGGCCGGCGCGCTGCCCGCCGCGCTCGCCTCGCTGGGCCACGACGTCAAGGTCGTCACCCCGCGCTACCGCGACTTGCGCGACGCCGGACGGCTCGCGCCCACCGGACAGTCGCTCCAGCTGCGCTTCCCCTTCGGCGAGGTGGGCGGGCCCATCCTCTCCGCCCGCGTGGCGCAGGGCCTGGAGGTCCTCTTCCTGGAGAACGAGCACTTCTTCGGCGGCCGCCACGGGCTGTACGGCGACGCGGCGGGCGAGTTCGGCGACAACGCGCGGCGCTTCGCCTACCTGTCCGTGGGCGCGCTCCAGGCGGCCCAGCGCGTGGGCTTCCAGCCGGACATCATCCACGCGAACGACTGGCAGACGGGGCTGGTCCCCGTGGCGCTGCGGCGCGGCTTCCAGTCCACGCCGCTGTCGCGCGCCAGGAGCGTGTTCACCATCCACAACCTGGCCTACCAGGGACAGTTCCAGAAGGACGTGATGGCGGACCTGGGGCTGCCCTGGGACTTGTTCACCTCGGAGGGCGGGCTGGAGTTCTACGACACCGTCAACCTGCTCAAGGGGGGCCTGGTCTTCTCCGACGCGCTCACCACCGTGTCGCCCACGTACGCGCGCGAAATCCAGACGCCCGAGCAGGGCTACGGCCTGGACGGGCTGTTGCGCCGCCGCGCCCACCGGCTGCACGGCATCCTCAACGGCGTGGACGTGCACGAGTGGAACCCCGTCACGGACCCCTACCTGCCGGCGCGCTTCGGCCCTCGGGAGATGGAGGGCAAGGCGGTGTGCAAGCGGGCGCTGCTCGAGCGCTTCGGCCTGCCGGAGGGGGACGCGCCCGTGTTCGCCATCGTCAGCCGGCTGGCGTGGCAGAAGGGCATGGACCTGCTCCTGGAGGTGCTGCCCACCGCGCTGCAGGCGGACCTCCGCTTCGTGGGCGTGGGCAGCGGCGAGGGCCCCCTGGAGGAGGGCCTGCGCGCCCTGCAGGCCCGCTTCCCGCGCCAGGTGTCCGTGCACCTGGGCTTCGACCCCGCCCTGTCACATCTGGTGGAGGCCGGCGCCGACTTCTTCCTGATGCCCAGCCGCTACGAGCCGTGTGGGCTGAACCAGATGTATTCGCTGCGTTACGGGACCGTCCCCATCGTCCGGGCCACCGGGGGGCTGGTGGACACCGTGGAGGGGGGGCTGGACGGCAACGGCATCCTCTTCGAGGCCTTCCACAAGGCCGCGCTCCTGGCCGCCTTCCGCCGGGCCCAGGCCCTCTACGCGGACCCGCCCCGGCTCGCGGATTTCCGGCGGCGGGGCATGGAGAAGGACTTTTCCTGGGATGTCTCCGCCCGGCGATACGAGGCCCTGTATTCAGCCTTGATGGCTGAATAGTGGGTGCCTGCGGAAAATCGCAGTAGGCTTGTGTCGTGGCGGATGCTCCGGACCTGGGTGGCTACGAGGTAGTCGGCCGACTGGCCGTTGGCGGCATGGCGGAGGTGTACCAGGCGCGAGCCCGGTCCACGACGCAGCGCTCGCCCGGCGAGCCTGACGAAGTTGTCATCAAGCGGTTGCACCCGTCGTTCCGCAATGACACGGCCTACGTGAAGGCCTTCGTCGACGAGGCGAAGCTGACGGTGCGCCTGCGACACGCGCACATCGTCCGGACGTTCCGCCTGTTCAAGGCGGGGCCGGACTACCTCATGGTGCAGGAGCTCGTCAGTGGCCGGACGCTCGGCTACATGCAGGAGCTCTTGCTCAAGGCCGGCGCGGCGATGCCGCCCGAGGCCGCGTGCTACATCGCGTGGTGCCTGCTCAAGGCGCTCGACTACATCCACCGGGCGAAGGTGGGGGAGAACGGCGCCACCATCGTCCACCGCGACCTCAACCCGGCCAACGTGCTGCTCGGCATCAACGGCGACGTGAAGCTGACGGACTTCGGCGTGGCGGAGGTGGAGGGGATGATGCGCGGCGACGCGGGCGCGCTGCGCGGCACGCTGCCGTACATGAGCCCCGAGCAGGTGCTGGGGCAGGCGGTGGACGCGCGCACCGACTTGTTCGCGGTGGGCATCATCCTGTGGGAGCTGTTCGCCAGCCGGCGGCTGTACTCGGGCGACAACGAGGCGGACCTGATGCACAAGGTGCGCGACGCGCGGGTGCCGCTGCTCTCCTCGGTGACGTCGGACCTGCCGGACTACGCCGGGCTGGTGGTGCGCAAGGCGCTCTTCGCGGACCGGGCGCGGCGCTTCCAGTCGGCGGCGGAGTTCATCAAGGCGCTGGAGGCGCTGGCCCGCCGGGCGGGCTGGCCCCTCACGGTGGAGGCGCTCCAGCCCCTGTTGGGCGGCTGATGCGCGCGCGGCTCCTCGTCCTCGGGGCATGGGCGGCGCTCGTCGGCCCGGGCTGCCTGGGCGCGGTGCCCCTCAAGCCGCGCGCCTACGACGAGGCGGTGCGCGTCGAGTCGCTGGACGTGGACTTCCAGGCGGACGGCTCGGGCCTGCTCGACGTGGGGCTCCAGGTGAGGAACCCCGCGTCGGACCCGGCGACGCTGACCGCGGTGGACTTCGAGCTGTGGGTGGACGGACGGCGCGTGGCCACCGGCCAGCAGCAGGTGGACGCGGCGCTGCCGCCCCAGGGCGAGGTGCCCCTGCGCGTGCTCTTCCCGCTGGCCGCCGAGCGCGTGGCGCCGGTGACGGGGGCGGTGCCGGTGCGGCTGCGCGGCGGGGTGGTGCTGCGCTTCGGCGGCACGGAGCGGCGGGCGTCCTTCCGGGCCCAGGGCTCGCGCAAGCTCACGCACGTGCCCCCGCTGGAGGGCATGGCGGAGTGACGCTCAGGACTTGGCCGCGGGGGCCTCGGAGCGAGGCTCCTTGGGGCGCGCGTCCTTGGTGGGCGCGGCGCTCTTGAGCCGGGACATGCGCACGCGGTCGATGCGGGCGCCTTCCTTGTTGGCCACGACGAACTGCCAGCCGTTGTAGGTGAAGCGCTCGCCCACGTCCGGCAGGTGGCCGGCGAGCGACGACAGGTAGCCGCCCAGCGTGTCGAAGTCGCCCTCGGGCAGCGGGAAGCCGAAGGCCTGGGTGAAGCTGTCCACCTCCATGGCGGCGTCCACCATGAAGCTGCCGTCCGCCATCTTCTCGACCTGCTTCTCCTCCACCTCGAACTCGTCGCCGATGTCGCCGACGATTTCACGCAGGATGTCCTCCAGCGTGACGACGCCCATGAAGCCGCCGTACTCGTCCACGACGATGGCCATGTGGATCTTCCGCTTCTGCATGTCGCGCAGGAGGTCGCCGATGGGCTTCATCCACGGCACGAAGTGCGCGGGGCGGATGATGTCCTGCAGGACGATGAGCTCCGGGTGCTGCAGGAGTGGGATGATGTCGCGCGCGTGCAGCACGCCGATGATGTGGTCCACGTCGTCCCGGTACACGGGGATGCGCGAGTGGTTCTCCTCGGCGAGCAGCCGCAGCAGGTCCTCGGAGGAGATGGTGCTGTCGACGGTGACGACCTCGGTGCGCGGCACCATGACGTCGCGGCAGCGCTTGTCGGACAGCTCGAAGATGGAGCGGATGAGCTGGGGCGCGCTCTTGTCGACCTCGTTCTTCGCGGCCTGCGCGGCGAGCAGCTTCTCCAGCTCCTCCAGCGGCGGCGGTGGCGGCTCGAAGCGCAGCGTGCGGCCGAAGGTGCGCGCCATCAGGTTGAGCACGCCGAGCACCACGCGCATGGGCGGATAGAGCACCGCCACCAGCAGCGACACCACGCCCGACAGCCGCAGCGCCCAGCGCTCCGGGTTCGCGTTGGCGAGGCCCCGCATGGTGACCTCCATGAGGCTGGCCAGCACGCCGACGAACAGCGCGCCCGCGGCCACGGTGGCGACGGGCAGCCACGCGGCCTCACCGTAGCGCGTCAAATCCAGCATGCGCGGCGGGACGAACGCGCCGATGGCGGCGGCGAGGAACCCGCTGAGCAGGGTGCCCAGGCGCAGCGCGGTGGCGGTGGCCTCGCGCTCGGTCTTGTGACGCAGCACGCGTCGGCTCGACGCGCCCTTGTGGGACTCGGCCAGCTCCTGTGCACGCAGGTCCGACGTTCCGTAGAGCGCGGATTCGGCCGCGGCGACCAGCGACCTGACGAAGCACAGCGCCAGGCAGGCGACCCAGAGGGCCCAGGTAGGCATAGAGCACCGTTCTTATCCCGTGCTAAGGGTCCGTTCCACCCCGCCGGAGCCCCGATGCCCGCTCGCATGTATTCCCTTGGAGCACTCCTGGCCCTCCTCGTCCCCGCGCTGGCCCTGGCGTGGCCGGTGGACCTGGTCCGTTCCCTGGACGTCGACAAGGAGCAGTTCCAGAAGCTGGCGGCCGTCGAGTGGGTGGAGGTGGAGGACCCCTCCGTGGCCCACGTGGAGGTGCTCCAGGGCAGCAACGAACTGTTGCTCAGTGGGCGAAAGCCCGGGCGCACGCTGATGCTGCTCTACGCGGAGGGGCGCTTCGCCGTGTGGCGGCTCACCGTGGGCAACCCTCCGGACGAGGACGTCACGCCCCGGCTGGCGGCGGCGCGCAAGGCGTGTCCGGACCTGAAGGCCACGCAGGGCACGGAGCGCGCGCTGACGGCTACGGTGAAGGACGCGGCGTGCCGCGCGGCGCTGCTGGAGGTGCTGCGCACGGACGCCTTCGTCGCGCGGGAGCTGGAGCTGACGTTCGACGTGCCGGCGCTCCAGGAGCAGCTCACGTCGTTCACCACCGCGCTGCAGCCGCTGGGGCTGGAGGCGCGCTACAGCGGCGCGGGGCTGGTGGTGTCGGGCTCGGCGAGCCGCGAGGACTGGCACAAGGCGCTGTGGGAGCTGTTCCGCCGCTCGGCGGGGCGGGTGCCGCTGGAGGACCGGGTGGAGGTGAAGGCCCCGGAGCCCTCGGCCGCCACGCCGGACGCGGGCCCCGACGTGAAGTCGGAGCCCCCGGTGGAGATTGAAATCCTCAAGCCGGCGCCGAAGAAGCCCTCGCGCAAGAAGGCGCAGTGAGGCTCAGGGCGTCTCGCGCAGGATGAGCAGGCCGCGCGAGGTGTCCACCGCGTAGATGAAGCCGTCCCCGGGCACGCGCATGCCGATGGCGCCATCGTAGAAGCTCTCGCCGCGCATCGGGTCGTCCGGACGGAAGGTGTTGTAGTGGGCCACCTCGCGGGGGCTCTCCGGGGTGGACACGTCCAGCACGCGCACGCCCTCGTGGTACCAGGCGACGTAGAGCTTCGTGCCGGACAGCACCATGTTGTGGATGGAGACGTGCTGGCGCAGGCGGTACTCGCCGATGCGCTTGGGGTTGGCCGCGTCCGTCACGTCCAGCACGCGCAGGTGCGCGCCCCAGTCCTCGCCGCCCTCGAAGGCGATGAGGCGCTCGCCGTAGCGCGCGACGGCGCTGGCGTGGCTGTTGGAGTGCTCGTAGCGGTAGGCGCCGAGCTGACGGGGCGCGGCGTCGTCCTGCAGCGACGCGATGACGTAGCCGGCGCGCCAGAAGTTGACGTAGAGCCGGCCCTCGAAGGCGAACATGTCGTGGGGGCCGTAGGACGTCGCCGCGGTGAAGCCCGTGGCCTGGAAGGTGCCCGTCAGCTGGGGGTCGAGCGGCTGGGAGATGTCGTAGACGAGCACCTCTCCCGTGGGCGCGGGGGACGCGGCGAACAGGCGATTTCCCTCGACGAACACCGTGTGCACGTTGGTGCGCGCGGTGCCCATCGCGCGCACCTCCAGCGGCTCGCCCGGAGTGCTGATGTCGAAGACGATGACGCCGCGCGAGTCGCTGGCGATGTAGAGCGCGTCGTCCTTCGCCCACACGCCGTTCCAGTAGTTGTCGTTCGCGCGGCGGATGTTGCGGGTGAGCCGGGGGTTGGCCGGGTCGCTCACGTCGTAGACGAAGAGGCCGCCGTACAGGGACACGACGTAGGCGTGGCCCTTGGTGACGTAGACGTCGGCGGCGAGGCCCGCCGACACGGCGGTCTCGGACAGCAGCTCCAGGCCGGAGGACACCGGCTCGCCGTCGCGAGGCGTGACCTTCCATGCGTCGAAGGTGCCCTCGCTCTCGAGCCGGCCGTTGATGCAGTCCACGTAGCAGCCCTGCAGGCGGTTCGGGGCGGGGGACTGGCAGCCGATGAACGAGCGGCGTCGGGAGGTGGTGCCCGAGGTGAACGAGCCGGAGGCGAAGACGACGCCACCGGCATGCACCTGCCGCGTGTCGAGGGGCAGGCCGCCCGCGTACTGGTCGCCCGAGTCCGCCAGCCGCATCGACTGCGACGAGAAGGCGTAGGTGTTGCCGTAGCGGGGCGTGCGCGCGCGCACGTGAAGCGTGTAGACGCCGTCGGGGTCCAGCGAGGCGAGCTGCCCGGGGGTGCAGCCGGTGATGTCGAAGCTGCCCAGGCTGCCGCAGGCGTTGGAGGCGGCGTCCACGCCGCAGGTGGCGAAGGGGCCCGTGTCCTCCCAGTCGCCCTCGTCGGCGTCGCTGACGGGAGGTTGGGGCTCGGGGTCGGGCTTGTCCTTGCCGCAGGCCATCAAGGCCAGTGTCATCGCGGCCAGCATCGACAGGGCGCGCATGGGCTCATCCTGGTGAGTGGGTGTCGGGGTGTTCATATCGCGAAGGTGCTGGCCGTGCTTCGGGCGCGGTGCGTCGAGGTGCCGCGGCGCGCCGGGCTTGGGGTATGAACGCATGCGGGATTCGAGTCGCCTGGAGGAGAGCGGATGCGAGTGTCGATGCGGTCGACTGCGTGGGTGTTGGGATGGGCGCTGCTCGCGCCGTGGAGCGCGGGGGCGCAGGACGATGATGGCTCGGTGAAGTTCATCGTCCCCTCCGACGTGGAGCGGGGCTGTCCGAAGCGCCCGGACGTGGTGCCCTTCACCCAGCGCTCGCAGGCGGGGCTGGAGGGCTCGGGCTGGCTGGTGCACCAGGCCATCATCCCCGAGTCGAAGGACCCCTACTTCAAGGGGCTGGAGCGGGAGCGCGCCGGCTTCAAGCGGGTGGACGAGCTGGACATCCGGAAGCTGGGCGCGCCGGACCCGACGATTCCGCTGTGGATCTACGGCAAGACGGACACGGTGCCCTGTCGCGCGGTGCCGAGCGCCTGGTGGGCCGTGCGCATGGGCGCCACGGACGCGGAACGCAAGACGTTCCTCATGGCGGAGGTGCAGGCGGAGTGTGACCTGCTGCCGCCGGGCAGGTTGTCCGGCACGCCGGTGGCGCTGCGGCAGAAGGACGAGCCCACGGGCTGCAAGCTGCGCCGACCGACGGAGCGCGAGACGGGCAAGGAGGCGGAGGGGCTCCCCTCGGACGTGATGGAGTACGTGCCCGCGCGCGACTGCGACATGCCGGAGTGCGGACGGCTGTGGGAGCGCATCGGCGCGAGCTGGGAGGACGGCACCACGGTGAGCGACTTCCTGGTGACGTGGATGGAGCGCGCGGGGAAGAAGAACCCGTGTGACTGGGCCACGGAGGACCTGTCCCTGGTGCTGCACAAGCCCATTGGCGCGCTGACGCCGGTGCAGCTGCGCAACGGTGGCTCGGTGTTCTTCGGCGGCCTGCACGACAGCGGCGGGCTGAAGTTCATCCTCACGCGGGACTTGATGTCGCTCTATGTGCACGAGGTGGCCAGGCCCAAGGCCGCGCCGAAGGCCGTGCGCTACAGCAGCCCCTCGGAGGAGGACCTGATGGTGCAGCAGCGCACCCTGTCCCCGTGCAAGGTGAGGCGCTGAAGGGCGCGGGACCCGCTCGTGTCACTCGGACGCGGGCTGGGTCCACTTCCCCTGCCGCGTCGGCTGGCGCAGGGCCTCGCGCAGCGCGGTGAGGAAGCGCTTCCGGGGCCAGGACTCCGCGCCGAAGCGCGACAGGTGCTCGGTCTCCACCTGGCAGTCCACGAACTGGAAGCCCCACGCCTTGAAGCGCTCCACCGCGGTGACGAAGGCCACCTTCGACGCGTCCGGCGCCAGCGCGAACATGCTCTCGCCGAAGAACGCCGCGCCCAGCGACACGCCGTACAGCCCGCCCTTCAGCTCGCCTTCCGCCCACGCCTCCACCGAGTGCGCATAGCCGCGCTCGTGCAGCGCGACGTACGCCTCCAGCATCTCGTCGGTGATCCACGTGCCGCTCTGCCCGGGGCGCGTCACGCGGCCGCACTCGGTGATGACGCGCGCGAAGGCCGTGTCGTAGCGCACCTCGTACTCGCCCCGCGCCAGCGTCTTCCTCAGGCTGCGGCCCACGTGGAGCTTGTCCGGCTCCAGCACGAAGCGCGGGTCCGGCGAGTGCCACAGGATGGGGTCCCCCTCGCTGAACCAGGGGAAGATGCCACGCGAGTATGCCGCCAGCAGCCGCTCGGGGCTCAGGTCCCCGCCCACGGCGAGCACGCCGCTCTTGTCCGCGCGGTCCGGAGGAGGGAACAGCTCCGGGTGCTCTTCACTCAACAGATAGATGGGCACGCATCGCCCATCCTAGCGGGACACGTTCAGCTTCACCTCGCCCGTCAGCGAGTACGGCACCCGCATCAGTGGACCCGTCAGCTCTCCTGTCACCCCATAGGGCAGGATTCCTCGGGAGATGAGGGACTTCACCTCCGGCCCCCACGAGTCCTTCGTCACCGCCACCTCCACCGGGTACACACCCGTGGCGGACGCATCCACGCTGTCCGCCTGGGCCAGCGTCCCGCTGTCCAGCGCCTTGCCCGCCACGGCCACCTGCCACGTCAGCCCATCCAGCTTCAGCGGGAAGGGGTTGGGGTTGCGGATACCCAGCCGGAGGTTGAGCTGCACCTCCTCGGCCGAGTAGCGCGCCCCATCCAGCTCCTCCACCACCACGGTGGGGAGGCGGGGCACGCGCACCGCGCGGCTCGCGGCGAAGGGGACCTGCTGCTCGGAGTCACCGGAGCGCACCACCAGCACGCCTCGGAGGGCGAGCAGCACCGTGCCGCCCTGGGCGCTCAGGCGCGCGAGGTCCTCGGGGCTCTGGACGTAGGCGGCCTTCTCCTCGAAGGACACCTCCGTCGCGGCCCCGGGCTGGAGGGCCGTCTCCAGCCTGGCGGAGCCCTTCTTGAGGACCTTCCCGTCGGAGACGAGCTCGTAGTCGGCCCGCTCCACCATGCCGGGGCCGGTGCTCTCGAGCTGGGCGCCGAAGCGCAGGGTGGCCTCGGTGAGGCCCTGGGATTCCACGGAGGTCTGCTGGCCTGTCAGCGAGGCCGAGGCCGACGGACGGGACGGGGCCGAGGCGCACCCCAGAGCCAAGCAGACGAGTGCCGCGAGCTGGACGACGAGCGAGGTCTTGCGCATGACGCTAGACATTGTGTGCACCCTGGAGGGCCTCCCCAAGGGCTTTTCCGCTAGACTGTCCACCACTCGTGGTCCGACGCCGCCCCAACTTCAACAAGACGGTCCGCGCCCTCGTCCGGGACATCGCGACGAAGCTGCCGGAGTTCGCCCACGTGAAGGCGGGCCGCATCCTGGTGGTGGCGGGTGAGGCGCGCCGAGCCTCCCGCGGCACCGTCAAGCCCCTGTGCTTCCGGGGCGGCAAGTGCAAGGACCGCCGGGGCCGGCGCAAGCCCGTCATCCGCATCCGCGGCCGGCGGATGCTCTACTGCATCACCCTCCGGCCGCTGTTCTTCCGGGGGTCCACCGCCCAGGCCCGGCTGGAGACGGTGATGCACGAGCTCTTCCACATGTCGCGCCGCTTCGACGGCACGCTGCACTCGGGGCGCAGGCACGCGGTGCTCGGCAAGGACTTCTCCCGGAAGCTGCGCCCCCTGGTGCGCCGCTACCTCAAGCAGTGCCCTCCGGAGCTGCTCTCCGCCCTGGCCCTCACCGGCGAGGTGCGCGTGCTCCAGTGGCTGGAGCGTCCCGGCCCCGCCTACGTCCCCGGCACCCACCGGCGCGTGCGCAAGGTCTACACCGAGGACCAGCTCTATTACGGCATCGCCCGGATGGTGACGCCCAAGCCTCGCATCCAGCGCGAAGCCGCCGCGCGCCCCAAGCTCCACTAGGTCGAGGGGAAGCGCCCGGCGCTCGCCTCGACGGCGAGGCCGCCAGTTGTGCGAAGCGCCGCAGCGCCGAGGGTTGGCGCCGGGTTCCCTCCTCGGCGGCGAGGCCATCCGCGCCAGCCTCCACGGCGCACGCGCCCGCGCTGTGCCGCCTGGGCCGAGCCCTCATCCAGAGGCCGTCAGCGCCGAGCTCCACGGTGCCACCGCCGCGCTGAGCCGCCTGGGCCGAGACCTCATCTCGAGGCCGTCTGCGCCGAGCTCCACGGCGCCCCCGCCGCGCTGAGCCGCCTGGGCCGAGACCTCATCTCGAGGCCGTCTGCGCCGAGCTCCACGGCGCCCCGCCCACGCGGTGCCGCCTGGGCCGAGACCTCATCTCGAGGCCGTCTGCGCCGAGCTCCACGGCGCCCCGCCCGCGCTGTGCCGCCTGGGCCGAGACCTCATCTCGAGGCCGTCTGCGCCGAGCTCCACGGCGCCCCGCCCGCGCGGTGCCGCTCCTCATCGAGAGGCCGTCAGCGCCCGTCTCCAAGGCGCCCCGCCCACGCGGTGCCGCTCCTCACCCAGAGGCCGTCTGTGCCCAGCTTCACGGTGCCTCCACCCGCGCGGTGCCGCCCCTCATCCAGAGGCCGTCTGTGCCCAGCTCCACGGTGCCCCCACCCGCGCGGTGCCGCTCCCTATCCAGAGGCCGTCCGCGCCCAGCTCCACGGTGCCCCCGCCCGCGCGGCATGGCCCTGGCCGCGAGCCCTCCGCCCGCGCCGGGCCCCACGGAGTGTCCGCTCCGGACTGTCCCTGGGTGCGCCAATCCCTACTCACCGTCCTCCTGGAACCCGCACCTGTCCGCCCCGGGACAGAACCTGGGAGAGGAGGTTGACTTTGATAATGAGTATCAATATCGTCGGTCGCGTTTCAGACACCGGGGTGGAGATGCGCGACGGATGCCAGCGGGAAGGCGAGGCGGGCGAGCTGCGGTGTCTGTGCGGAAGTCTGCTGGCGAGGCTGGTGCCCGAGGGCGTGGAGCTCAAGTGCCGGCGGTGTCATCGGACGCGGGTGGTGCCGCTGGAGCGGCCGCCGGGTGATGGGAGCGCGACGGGCGCGCACGGTTGAGCGGTGGGAGTTCCGGGGCGCCCGTCCCGGGGTGTCACAGGTTTGGACTTTGAGGCCCGAGGCCGTTGAGCCCAGTGCCCCGTCGGAACTCCAGGACGCCTTGGAGTCTCGACCGGTCGCGGGCCGGAGGACGTTGTATGCGCGGCAGTTGGTGTCTCTTCGTGTTGGCCTGTGCCGCGCCGTCGATGGCGTGGGGCTCGAGGTCGTCGGAGCCCGGGGATGCCGCGCCCGAGTCCTCTGTCCCTGCTGAAGTTCAGTCCGCCGGGGAGCAGGTCCCGGCGCAGTCGGAGTCTTCCGCGTCGGGCGTCACCGAGGATGCGGCGGAGCAGTCGAAGCAGGCCGAGGTCGTCGCGGGTCCAGGGGCCTCGACGACCTCGGCATCTTCGACGCCCGTGCCCGCGCCGACGGACGCGTCGCTCGACGAGGTGCCCACGGCGCGCACGGTGGTGACGGCGTCGCGCAGGCAGGAGCGACTGAGCGAGACACCGGTGGCCACCGAGGTCATCACCCGCGCGGAGATCGTCGCCAGCGGCGCGCGCGACGCGTCGGAGTTGCTCGCGGCGCACCCGGGCCTGGTGGTGAACCAGACGTTCGCGGGCGCGTCGCTCCAGGTGCAGGGCCTGGGGCCCGAGTACGTGCTGGTGCTGGTGGACGGCGAGCGCGTCGCGGGCCGCGTGGCCGGCAGCGTGGACCTGTCGCGCCTGTCCCTCGAGGACGTGGAGCAGGTCGAAATCGTGAAGGGCCCCTCGTCCGTCCTCTACGGCAGCGACGCGGTGGGCGGCGTGGTGAACTTCATCACCCGTCGCGCGCGCAGGCCGCTCGGCGGAGAGCTGCGGCTGGCGTACGGCCAGCTGGACCGGCTGGACCTGGACGCCACGGGTGAGGCGCGAGGCGAGAGCTGGGGGCTGCGGCTGAGCGGCGGCCTGCAGCGCCGCGCGTCCTACGATTTGGACACGACCGACGTCGGCACCAGCGGCAGCAGCCTGGACGGCTTCGACGTCTCGGCGAGCGGCGACCTGAAGAGCCAGGGGGCGATGTCGCTGGAGGCGTCCGCGGGCGTCTCGCGGCGCACCCAGCGCGGCATCGACCTGGGGGCCACCGGCGCGGTGTTCGACCGGGCCAGCCGCGACACGTCCATCAACTCGCGCGTGGCGCCGTCGTGGAAGCTGAGCGACGACGCGTCGCTGCGCGTGGAGGGCTCGTACTCGCGCTTCCAGCGGACGTACCTGCGCGACCAGCGCCGCTCCTCCGCGCTGGACTCGGTGGAACAGACGCGCGACCAGCAGGCCCGCCTGGGCACGCAGCTGGACGCGCGGCTGGGTGAGCGGCACGCGCTCGTCGTCGGCGCGGAGGCGCTGGGCGAGTGGCTGACGGCGGACCGGCTGGAGACGGGCACGGGCGAGCGGGGCCGTGGCTCGCTCTACGCGCAGGACAGCTGGACGCTCTTGACGGAGCCCAGGCTGGTGGTGGTCCCCGGCGCGCGCGTGGACGTGGACACGCAGTTCGGCTCGGCGGTGACGCCCCGGCTCGCGGCGAAGGTGGACCCGCTGTCGTGGCTCACCGTGCGCGCCAGCTACGGCTGGGGCTACCGGGCGCCGGGCTTCCAGGAGCTGCTCATCGACTTCGAGAACCCCTCGGTGGGCTACGTCGTGCGCGGCAACCCGGACCTGAAGCCGGAGCGCTCGCGCAGCTTCAGCGTCGCCACCGAGGTGCGCCCCACGGAGCGCTCGCTCTTGTGGGTGAGCGCGTTCCAGCACTCGCTGCGCGACATGATTGGGACGTCGGTGGAGCAGGGCGGCGAGCAGCAGCAGTTCTCCTACGTCAACGTGGCGCGCGCGCGGGTGCGCGGCGGCGAGCTGGGCCTCCGTCAGCAGCTCCCGTGGCGACTGTCGGGGGAGCTGGCGTACTCGCTCACCGACGGCCGCGACCAGTCGCAGGAGCGCGCGCTGGAGGGCCAGGCGCGCCACCGGCTGACGGCGCAGGTCACCTGGCGCCACCGCGAGTGGGGCCTGGAGACGTGGGTGCGCGGCGCGCTCGTCGGCCAGCGGCCCTTCTATCCGGACACGGATGGGGACGGCGTCGCCAACCCGTACGACTCGGACGCGTACCTCTCCCTGGACGCGCGCATCGCGTGGCGTCCGCGCGAGGCGCTCCAGTTCTTCGTCCTCGGCTCCAACCTGGCCGATGCGGGCAACCCGACGGACCTGCCCATTCCTCCGCGTTCCTTCCAGGCCGGCGTCGCTGTCCGGCTGTGAGCTTCCACCCCCACTTCCCAGGAGCCCGTATGTCCCGTCCCACCTTCCTCTGCGCGTCCCGCGTCGCCGCCGCGCTGTGCCTGTCCGGTCTGCTCGCCGCCTGCGGTGACGACCTGGAGCCCACGCCGGGCGAGGACCTGGATCCGACGGACGGCACGCACATCAGCCACGTGAGCAACGCGGACGGCTCCATCACCACCACGGTGAACGCCACGGACTCGTCGGTCTGGATTGGCCTGGACCTGGACGAGGGCGCGCAGGTGCCGCCGGAGACAGACGCGCTCTGGGACTTGTCCTTCAATCGCTACCACATCCGCTCGCGCGGCGGCGTCAACGGCACGGGCGGCGTGGAGGTGGCGGTGGTGTCCGGTCAGGACTTCGCGGGGCTGACCCAGGCGCCCGCGAGCGGCTACGCGGTGGACAAGGACGACGGGGACGACGAGGGCTCCGACCCGGACACCGTCTTCGAGGCGAACGGCGCCTGGTACTCGTATGACGTGTCCACGCACAAGCTGACGCCGCGCGCGCAGGTGTACGTGGTGCGCACCGACTCCGGCGCGTACGTCAAGGTGAAGATGGAGTCCTACTACGACGACGCCGGCACGCCCGCGATGCTGAAGCTGCGCTGGTCGAAGCTGACGGCGCCCACGGGTGGTGCGGCCGTCGATGACGTGCCGTCCGAAGAAGTCTCCGCCGAGGCCTCGCGTTGAGGTCGCCGCTCTGTTCCCCCCTTTCCAGGTGTCCGCCATGATTTCCAACCCTGCCTCCACGGCCTCCTCCTCCGAGCCCACCGCCCTCCTCCAGCGCTGGAACGCGCTGCGCGAGGCCGAGCCGCGCACGCGCATCCGCGACGCGGCCCAGCAGCTGGGCGTGAGCGAGGCCCAGCTGCTCGCCACCGGCGTGGGCGGCGACGTCGTCCGGTTGGACCTGCGCCTCGATGCCCTGCTGCCCCGGCTGGACACGCTGGGCAAGGTGATGACGCTCACGCGCAACGAGAGCGCGGTGCACGAGAAGCGCGGCCTGTATCGCAACATCGAGGTGAACGGCGCCGTCGCGCTGGTGCTCGACGAGAACATCGACCTGCGCCTGTTCCTGACGCGCTGGCGCTTCGGCTACGCGGTGCGCGAGACGCGGCCCGAGGGCATCCGCCGCAGCCTGCACTTCTTCGACGCCACCGGCATGGCCCTCCACAAAATCTATCTGGAGGACGCGCAGGGCGTCTCCGCGTTCGAGCGCATCGTCGAGGACTTCACCCACGCGGAGCAGACGAAGCTCGTCCCCGTGGAGGCGGCCACCGCTCCCGAGGCGCCGCGTCCGGACGCGGACATCGACGTGGCGGGCCTGGTGGAGGGCTGGCGCGGGCTGCAGGACACGCATGACTTCTTCCCGCTGCTGCGCCGCTTCAAGGTCGCGCGCACCCAGGCGCTGCGGCTGGTGGGCAAGGAGTTCGTCACGCCCGTGGCGCCCGCGTCGCTGACGTGGGTGCTGGAGAAGGTGGCGGCCTCGGGGCTGGCCATCATGGTGTTCGTGGGCAACCCCGGCGCCATCCAGATCCACACCGGCCCGGTGCACACGGTGAAGGCCATGGGCCCGTGGATGAACGTGCTGGACCCCAGCTTCAACCTGCACCTGCGCACCGACCACATCCACTCGGCCTGGATCGTCCGCAAGCCCACGCGGGACGGCGTCGTCACGTCGCTGGAGCTGTTCGACAAGGACGGCGAGAACATCGCGCTCCTCTTCGGCAAGCGGAAGCCGGGCGTGCCCGAGTCCACCGACTGGCGGGCCCTGGTGGAAGAGCTCGTCGCCGTGCTGCCCGCGCCCGGGGTGGCGTCATGAAGCGCTGGAGCCTGGGGCTCGCCGCGCTGCTCCTGTCGCAGGGGGCGCTGGCCGCCGCGCCCGCCGCGAAGAGCGCGCCCACGGGGGCTCCCGCGCCGAAGGGCGCGCCCGTGAAGCTGGTGACGGTGGGGCCCGCCGTCACCGAGACGGTGTTCGCGCTGGGGATGGGCGAGGCCGTGGTGGGCGTGGACGACACCAGCCTCGCGCTCCCGGTGGCGCGGGGCCGCCCCAAGGTGGGCTACCAGCGCGCGCTCGCGTCGGAGCCCCTGGTCGCGCTCGGCGCCACGGCGCTGCTCGCGTCCGAGGAGGCGGGGCCTCCGGGCGTGCTCGAGCAGCTGCGCTCGGCGGGCCTGGACGTCGTCATCCTGTCCAACAAGCCGACGCTGGACGAGGCGCGCAACCGCGTCCGCGTGCTCGCCAGGAAGCTGGGGCGCGAGTCCCAGGGCGAGGCGCTGGTGGCGGACCTGGAGAAGCAGCTCCAGGACGCGGCGGCGCGGGCCGCCAAGGGCAAGCAGGGCAAGCCCGTGCGCATCCTCGCGCTGTACGCGCGGGGCGCCAACGCGCTGATGGTGGCGGGCAAGCAGACGCCCACCGACGAGCTCATCCGCCTGTCGGGCGGCGTCAACGCCGTGACGGAGTACTCGGGGCACCGGCCGCTGACGGCGGAGGGTGTCATCGTCGCGGCGCCCGACATCATCCTGGTGCCAGACGGCACGCTGACGGCGCTCGGCGGTGAGGCGGCGCTCCGCAACGTGCCGGGGCTGTCCCAGGTGAAGGGCTGGAAGACGACCACCGTCGAGGACGTGCACTTCATGAGCCTGGGGCCGAACCTGGGCAAGGCCGTGCAGCGCATCCAGGACGGCATGGGGTTGCCGGCGCGGGACGCGAAATGAGCGCCTCGGACGTGGCACCGGCTCCCGCGAGCTATCCCGCGCGCGAGCTGGTGAATCCGGCCCGGCTCCGTCCACGTCCGTGGTGGGTGTTGGGCGCGGTGCTCGCGGTGGCCGCGCTGACGTCGCTCTCGGTGGGCTCGGTGCGGGTGCCGCTGTTGGGGCTGGCGGGCAGCGTGCTGGGAGCGCTCGGAGTGGAGACGGGACATCGGCTGGAGGCCGTGCAGGAGGCGGTGTTGCTGTCCATCCGCCTGCCGCGCGTGGTGCTCGGGGTGATGGTGGGCGCGGTGCTGGCCACGTGCGGCGCGGCGCTCCAGGCCCTGTTCCGCAACCCGCTCGTGGAGCCGGGGTTGTTGGGCACCTCGGGCGGCGCGGCGCTGGGCGCGGTGCTGGCCATCATCCTGGACCTGTCCATCGATTCGAGGCTGGGCGCGTTCCGGCTGCTGGCGGTGCCGGGCATGGCCTTCATGGGCGCGCTGGGCGCGACGTTGCTCGCGCAGCGGCTGGGCACGGGGGGAGGACGCTCGGAGACGACGCGGGTGCTGCTCGCGGGCGTGGCGGTGACGGCGGGCGCGGGGGCGGGCATCGGCCTGCTCACGCACATCGCGACCGACGCGCAGCTGCGCACCATCACCTTCTGGACGTGGGGCAGCCTGAGCGGGTCCTCGTGGAGCGTGGTGGGCGCGGCCGCGGCGCCGCTCTTGGTGGCGCTGGCGCTGCTGTTGCGCGAGGCGCGCTCGCTCAACCTGCTGCTGCTGGGAGAGCGCGAGGCGTGGCACCTGGGCGTGGACGTGGAGCGGCTCAAGCGCAGGCTCATCCTGGCGGGAGCGCTCGGCGTCGGGGCGGCGGTGTCTGCGTCGGGCGTCATCGGCTTCGTGGGCCTGATGGTCCCCGCGCTGCTGCGGCTCGGGATGGGGCCGGACCACCGGCGGTTGATGGGGGCCTCGGCGCTGCTGGGCGCGGCGCTGCTCGTCGTGGCGGACACGCTGACGCGCACCCTGGCGGCTCCGGTGGAGCTGCCCGTGGGCGCGCTGACGTCGGCGCTGGGGGTGCCCGTCTTCATCGTGTTGCTGGCGCGCGGCAAGGGGACCCTATGAGCCTGGAGGCACGAGGAGTCGAGGTGTGGCGGGGCCGAGGGCGCACGCTGGGGCCGCTGTCCCTGGAGCTGGTGCCCGGCGAGGTGCTCGCCGTGGTGGGGCCCAACGGCGCGGGCAAGTCCACGCTGTTGTCCGCGTTCTCGGGCGAGCTGCCCTGCACCGTGGGCGAGGTGCTGCTGGATGGGCGCCCGCTCTTGAAGTGGCCGTCTCGCGAGCGCGCGCTGCGGCTGGGCGTGCTCCCGCAGGAGTCGTCCCTGGGGTTCGGCTTCACCGTGCTGGAGGTGGCGCTGCTGGGACGCAGTCCGCATCCGATGCGCGGTGACAGTGGCGCGGACCTGGACGTGGCGCAGGCGGCGCTGGACGTGATGGACATCCGTCACCTGTCCTCGCGTCCGTATACGTCGCTGTCGGGCGGCGAGCGGCAGCGCGTGCAGCTGGCGCGCGTGTTGGCGCAACTCTGGGATGCGCCCGCGCATGGGGGCCGTTACCTGTTGCTCGACGAGCCCACGTCGAGCCTGGATTTGTCGCATCAGCACCTGGTGCTGGAAGAGGCGACGCACTTCGCGCGCAACGGTGGCGCGGTGCTCGCGGTGCTCCATGACTTGAACCTGGCGTCGCGGTACGCGCATCGCATCGCCGTCATCGCGGGAGGTCGGTTGGTGGAGCTGGGCCCTCCCGCGCAGGTGCTCCGCGCGGACCTCATCGCGAGCACCTTTGGTCTGCAGGTCCAGGTCGTCGAGTGGCCGGAGGTGCCCGGTCCCTTCGTCATCCCCTCGGGCCGCGTCTCACCTCCCGCGTGAGCGGGAGTCTGGCAGTTGTTGTCTGAAGCTGCTTCTCGCGGGGGTGTGCGGCGAACCCGGCCTCCCTCCAGGCTGTACCGCCGGGCGCCCGCCCCCGCGAGGAGTGTTCTTGTCTGACCCCAGGCTGACCGCCCGTCCTCGGGCGTGGAGCAGCCGGGCAGGCGGTGTTCCAGCTGCTGTTGTCTCCTGATGGACAGAGTGCGCGCTCGGATGCGAGCGAGCAGGGGACCCCCGCGCTTCCTGCTCCTGCGGTCCTCGGAGGAGCGCGTGTTGTCCTGCCGCGCACCCGTCACCAGTGTGGCGGGCGTGGAGGATGTCCCCCTGGTGGGTTTCGAGTCCGCGGTGCGAGCGTGGGCGCTGGTGGTGTGGAGCGTGGGGTTGCTGGCGTGCGGCGCGGGCGCGCCCTGTGATTCCGCGTGCGAGCCCTCCGATGAGGCGTGCCGACAGAGCGCGTGCGGCGCCCTGCCCGAGGAGAGCCCTCGGATGCGCATCGCCTGTGACGCGCTTCCCCCCGAGGGGCGATGTCTGGGCCCTCGCGTGGTGGAGCGCTGTGTCGATGGACGGCTCCAGCAGCGGGACTGCGCGATGGGTGAGGCCTGTGTGGAAGCAGGTGGCGCGCACTGCGAGGCCGCGGCGGCCTGTGTGGAGGGCATGTCCCGTTGCTCCGACGCGGGCGCGCTGGAGCGCTGCGCGGATGGGCGCTGGGCGTCCTCCGCGTGTGACGCGGGCTGTGTGGCGGAGGGGAACCGCGGTTTCTGCGGCGCTCCCGGGCGGACGCTGAGCGGCGTGGCCCGCTATGCGCGGCGACTGCCGGACCCGTCGTTCCGCGACTGGGCGCCGGAGGCGGAGTGGGTGTCCGCGCGGGGCTTCCTCGTCGCGTCGTTCCAGGGCGGGGCGCTCGTGGACCTGGCCGTGACGGATGGCTCCGGGCGGTTCACCGTGCGCGTGGCGCGGGAGGTGGGCGCGGAGGACGCCGTGGTGGTGTACGCGGCGGGGCAGGGGCAGACGGGGTTGGTGGAGTACGCGGTGGCGGACCCGGGACTGTCGGGTGCGCAGGGCGTGCCCGCGACGCCTGGTTCCTCGGCGCGCATCTGGAGCTGGTCGAGGCCGACGCGTGCGCTGCTCGATTCACCCGTGGTCGCCATCGAGGAGTCCGAGGGCTCCGGGGCCGCGGCGGTGTTCGAGGCGGTGAGCGCGGCGTGGCACGGGACGCGGGAGCGATATGGCGACACGGGGCTGCCGCTGGTGGCCTGGCTGGGCTTCGGTACGACGTGGTCCTGTGGGGCGTGCTTCGCGCCGTGGCAGGTGACGGCGGTGGGGCGCCGCTGGTCCGCGCAGCTCTGGCTGCCCGGGGACTCGGATGCGGCGTGGTGGTCCGAGGCGATGGTGCTCCACGAGCTGGGACACTGGGCCATGGCGAGCCATGGGACGAGCCCGGCCGAGGGCGGGCCTCATTTCCTGGGCGTGCCGACGTTTCCGGGGCAGGCGTGGAGCGAGGGGTGGGCCACATGGTTCAGCTCGGACACACGTGGCAGTCCCCGCTACTACGACCGCCAGGGCGGGACGATGTTCTGGCTGGACCTGGAGACACGCTCACCGGAGATGATTGCGTGGAGCCGGCCTCGTCCCGAGGACGGGCTGCTCCAGCCCATCGAGGAGAACGAGGTGGCCGCCATCCTCTATCGGCTGGGCACGAGCACGCCGTCGCGGCAGCTGTTGTACGAGTCGCTCGCGGCTCCGGCGATGAACCTGGCTCCGTGGGCGCGGGGCTATCGCAAGCACACGTGGCGCATGGAGGAGGGGACGCCCGTGGATGTGGCGGAGACGCTGGAGGCCGCGCCGTGTCTGGCGGACTTCCTGGATGCGCTCATGTGCGGAGGCTTTCCCCGCGAGCTGATGGACGCCGCCACCGAGCCCGCCGTGGCGTATCCGTATCCGAGCCACGCGCCCCTGTGCAGGTGAGCGGAGCATGTCCATGTTCGCGCCAGGGGCCGTAGGGAGTTCGTCGTGTCGATGATGGGGAGTGGACGCGGGTCGCCCATGAGGTGGCTCGAGAGTCCTCGACGGCGCATCGCGGGTGCGGTGCTGGCGTTGGTGGGAGCGCTCTCGGCGGGAGTGGCCTCGGGAGTGGAGCGAGCCCGAGGGCGTCCACGTAGGAGTCCGGAGCCTTCGCCGCCGCTCTCACAGCAGGAGGGCGCAGCCGTGGGCCGTGGAGTGTCTTCACGTGCCACGCCTCGGATGGCGCGCGAAGTGGAGGCACCTGCTCGGGCCTCGTCTCGCGGGAGCGTGTCGACGGCAACCGCCGTGGTGCGCGAGTCGGGTGCGCGTCATCAGGTGCGAGAGGCGCTCTTTCGGACACCTTCTTCGCGCGGTCGCGAGGAAGAACCCCGGACCTCGTCGGACGAACATGTCCACTCGGGAAGTGCCACGGGCGCGGCGATGGGGCTGACGTCGCGAATGCCCGCGCCGATGCGGGTCGATTGGCGCGAGGTGGTGTCCGAGGGCGGTGCTCTGTCACTCGTGGCCGAGGTGGAGCGACGCGCGGGTTTCGACGCGGACATCGAGGTGAGCATCGTGCTCCCCGAGGGTGCGCGTGTCGTCGAGGGCTCCACGGAGTTCGTGTTGCCGAGGAGCGCGGGGGCCCATGCTCGGGTGACGCCCTGTGTGGTGGCGGTTGCTCCCGGCGTGGTTCCGGAGACGGACCTGGTGTTGTCCGCGCAGGCGCGAGGCGGGTCCTTCGGGGCGCACGCGGAGGCGCGGTACACCTTCGGACGCGAGCGCCAGCTCGAACGTCAGCCCGTGCCCACGGGGCCGGTGTTGCCTGCACGGTTCTTCTCTGGGAGCGGGCCCGGTGAATCGGACCCGTGAGCAGGTGAGGACCTGCGCGAGGCGGATGGCGCGTCAACCTTCGCCCACCAGGCCCGGGTTCCTCTCGGGAGCGTGATGCCAGGCAGACCGGATGGCGCCTCGTGAGCAGATGAGGACCCGAGCGGGGCGGCTGGAGTAGATACGGAGCCTCGTCGTTCCGAGGTGCCTCGTTGCAGACCGCTGCCCTGGTGTTGGTGTTGCTGTCCGCCTTCCTCCACGCGTCGTGGAACGCGATGCTCAAGCGGCATCCGAATCCGGAGGCCGGGGTGGTGGGCGTCATCACCGTGGCCACGGTGGGCGGAGGACTGTGGGCGCTCGGGATGCGGGGCGATGCATTCCCGACGACGCGAGGGTTGATGTGGGCGCTGTGCGCGGGAGCGTGCGAGAGCGTCTACCTGGTGGCGCTCGCGCGAGCCCTGCGCCGGGCACCGCTGGGGCTCGCGTACACGGTGTCGCGCGGTGGCGCGATGTTGCTGGTGTGGCCGGTGTCGGTGCTGCTGCTGGCGGAGCGCGTGTCCGTGTGGTCACTGACGGGCGCGTGGGTGCTGGGCGCGGGGCTGGTGGTGATGCACGTGTCGCGTCCTCAGGGCCGCGCGGCCTCGGGCGTCGCGTGGGCCGCGCTGTCAGCGGTGGCGATTGCGGGCTATCACCTGAGCTACAAGCTGGCGCTGGCGGAGCGTGCGCTGCCGCCCGCCCTGTTCACCACGGGCCTGCTCATCGCGCTCCCGGTGTTGATGGTGGAGCGCGGGCGACAGCTCGGCTTCGTGGAGCTCCTGCGACAGGCGTGGTGCCGGCCCTGGCTGGTGCTCATCGGCGGAACCATCAGCATGCTGTCCTTCTCGCTCTTGCTGACGGCGTTGAGTGACAGCGGGGCAGGGGTGGTGCTCACGCTGCGCAACACCTCCATTGCCTTCGCGCTGCTGCTCGCCGCGTTCCAGGGAGAGCGCCTCGGACACCGTCAGCTCTCGGGTGCGGTGCTCGTGTCCGTGGGTGCGGTGCTGCTCGGCATCCCGGCGTAACAACCGCCCATGCGGAGTGAACTCAGGAGGAGCCGCTGCTGTGTCCGCTGGCGTGAAGCCGCTGGCTGGGGGGACGCGCCAGCGCGGACACGGTGCTCGCGTCAGTCGGTGCTGCTCGGCATCCCGGCGTGAATCACCGCCACTCGGACCCGGGCCAGGGCCGTGGCCCCGGGTTGACGAGGGCGGGCATTCGCCCGCCGGCTGACTACTCCGCCTTCGCGGACGCGGCACCGCCCAGGCGTTTCAGGGCGATTTGCGCATCCTCGTGATTCGGCTGGAGCTTCAGCGCCGTCTGATACTCCTGCTTCGCCTCATCCACACGCTGGGTCGCCTCGAGCAGCTGCCCCAGGGCGTTGTGCGGCTCGGCGAACGTCGGGTCCACCTGCGCGGAGCCCCGGAAGGACTTCTCCGCGTCCTTCGTGTTGCCCTGCTGGTACAGCGCATGGCCCAGGTACAACAACGTCAGCGCGTTGCGAGGCTCCACCGCCAGCGCATCACTCAGCACCTTGCGCGCCTTCGCCCCATCACCACCACGCAGGTACAGGAAGCCCAGCTCCGCGCGCGCCTCAATCTGCGCCGGGTCCTTGGCCACCACCGCCTCCAGCTCCGTCACCGCCAGCTCCGGTCGCCCGCGCCGCGAGTGGACGATGCCCAGCCGCGCCAGCGCCGCCGTGTCGGCCTCCTCGCCCTCCTTCGGGCGCAGGTACGTCTCCGCGCCGGGGTAGTCCCCCATCGCCATCAGCAGGTCCGCCAGCCCCAGCTTCGCCGCGCGGTGGTTCGGGTCCTCCTTCAGCACGCCCAGGAACAGGGGCTGCGCCTTCGCCGCCACGCGCTTCTTCGCGTACGTGTCCGCCAGCGCCAGCCGGTTCTCCACCGTCGGCGACAGGGCGACGCACTCCTCGTACTCCGCGATGGCGCCATCCAGGTCCCCCTTGGCCTTGAGCGCCTCGCCGTAACCCGCGCGCGCCGCCGCGTCCTTGGGGAACGCCTCCACCGCCGTCTTCAGCGTGGCCACCGCCTCGTCCGCCTTGCCCAGCGAGAGGTACGCCCGGGCCAGGCCCTGGTACGCCTCCGTCGTCTTCTTCCCGTCGTCGGAGCTCTTCTCGATGGCCTTCTTGAACGCCTCCACCGCCTGCTTCTTCTTGCCCTGCTCCAGGTACAGGTGGCCCAGCTGCGTGTACGGGCCACTGGCCCGACGCGGCTCGAGCACCAGCGCCTTCTCGAAGGCCTTGGTGGCGCGCACGTTGTCGCCCAGCTGGTAGTACGCGAGCCCCAGGTTGAAGTGCGCCTCCGCGTACTTCGGGTCCGCCGCGATGGCCTTGATGAACGCGTCGGTGGCCTTGCGCGGGTCGCCCTTCTCGTTGAGCGCCACGCCCAGGTTGTTCTGCGCGCGCGCGTGCTTCGGGTCCGCCGCGATGGCGCGCTGGTACTCGCCGATGGCGCCGTCGAAGTCGTTCTCGCGCAGCAGGATGACGCCCAGGTTGTAGTGCGCCTCCGCGTCACCCAGCTTCTCGCGCGTGGCCTCGCGCAAGGTCGCCTTCGCCTCGCCGTTGAGGCCCTTCTCCGCCAGCGCCTTGCCCAGGTTGATGCGCGCGACGTTCAACTGGCCGTTGAGCTTCAGCGCCTCACGGTATGCCTCGATGGCGTCGTCCGTGCGGTTGGCGCGCTGCAGGGCCTCGCCCAGGTTGAAGCGCAGCTCCGCGTCCTGGGGCGACAGCTCCACCGCCACCGAGTACTGGCTGATGGCCACGTCCGTCTCGTCCAGCACGCGCGCCAGCAGCCCGCGCTCCGAGCGCAGCGTCGCGTCCTCGGGGAAGGCCGCGATGGCCTGGTCCAGCAGCGTGCGCGCCTTCTGCGCGTCGCCCGCCAGCCTGAGCGCGCGGCCCAGCGCCAGCCTCGGCGGGACGAGCTCCGGCTCCAGCTCCACCAGCTTCGTCAGCGGCTCCACCGCCTTCTTCGGCTTGTTCAGCGCGAGGAAGGCCGTGCCCAGACGGTAGAGGGCGTCGGCGTCGTCCGGGGACGTGCGCAACCGGGCACTCTCCACCGCCGCGGTGCGTTCGAGCGCCGCCGCGTCGGGTTGAGACGTCTGGGCGGTGAGCAACTGGAGGACTAGGACGCCGGCTTTCGTCATCACAGGTTCTCCACGTAGGGACTGGCGCGCGCGTCGAACGTCTTCTTGGCGAGGGCGGACTTCTTCGCCTCCCACGCCTCACGCGCCGTCTTCTCTTCCTTCTCTTCCTCGGCGAGCTCGGCCCTCTCCGACTTCACCTCCGCCTCGCACTCGGCCACCTGCTCCTCGAACTCCTTCGGGTCCAGCTCCTGGCTGCCCTGTACCTTCGCCTTGCGGGCCGACGTCAGCTTGGCCAGCTCGAACTTCGCGAAGGCGCAGTCGCGCGCCAGCTCCGACACGTCCCGCAGGCCCACCGACAGCCGCTGCTTCGCGCGCAGGTACTCCACGCGCGCCTCGGACTCCTCGATGGCCAGCTTCGCCACCTCGCGCGACACCTCGTCCGTCGCCCGGTCCACCTCGTCCTCGGCCGCCTCCAAGCGGTCCTTGGCGCGGCGGATGTGGTCGCGGGCCCGGTCGATTTCGTTGTTCGCCTCGTCCACCTTGTCGACGGCGAGCGCCAGCTCGTTCTCCGCCTCGAGCAGCTCGATGCGGACCTCGAACGGGAGCTTCTTCACCAACGAGTTGGGCACCTTCATGCCGTAGCTGGAGCCGCAGCCGGCGGCGAGCAGGGGAAGGGTGAGCAGGAGCAAGTGCTTCATGGAACGGTGGCCTCGAAGCTGCCGAAGATGGTGCGGCCGGAATAGATGTCGGTGCCGTTGACGAACGTGACGTGGAACTCGCCGCTGATGCGCTGGCCCTGCGCCGTGGGAATCCGCTGCACCACCAGCGAGCCCCGCTCCAGCGGAGGGAAGACGCGCGCCGGCTCGTCCAGCACGCTGCGGCCGATGGCGCCTCGCTGCGCGCCACCCTCCAAAACCTCCGCGAGGTTGATGTCCAACCCGCCCGTGTAGCCCTCGGGAATCATGTCCCCCACGCGCGCGCTGACCTTCAGGAGCGTGTTGACGCCGGGCCCCTGCGGCTTGACGAAGTTGATGGACAGCTCGCCCTCGGCCAGCACCGCCTCCGAGCGCGTGTAGCGCAGGTCCAGCAGCGGCGACACGCTGCCCTCCAGCCGGCCGCCCTCGTCGCCGCACGCGCACAGACCGGCCACCAGCACGGCGGCCAGCGCCAGCCCCCGGAAGGGCCGGCCACTGGAGACGGACGTGGCGCGGATGCCCGGGCTCACTTGCACGCCTTCCAGCCCGCGCTGTCCACGTCCGAGCCCGTGAGCGAGCCCACGTCCTTGAGGACCGCCAGCTCCCGCCGGGCCCCGTCCACGTCGCCGAAGCGGCAGCGCAGCGCGGCCAGGTTGAGGCGGGCCTTGTCGTAGGTGGGGTCGGAGTCCATCGCCTTGGCGTAGGCCTCGCGCGCGCCCATCGCGTCGCCCATGTTGAGCAGCGCCCAGCCCAGCGCGGAGTGCGCCGAGGCCTTGGTGTCCTGCAGCTCCGTCACGCGGCCGAACGTCAGCTGCGCCACGCCGAACTGCCGCGCGTCCAGGTACGCCATGCCCAGCGCCTCCAGCGCCTCTACGCTGAGCGTGCGCTCGGCCTTCTTGCGCAGCTCGTCCAGCGCGGCCGACTGCATGGGCGCGCCCGGCTGCGGCACCGGCAGCGACGCCTGCTCGGAGCGGGCACGGCAGCCCACCACCGCCGCGTTGAAGACCTCCAGCGACTCGGCGCGGGACAGACACGCCTTGAAGGCCTCCTCGGAGCGCGCCTTGAGCGGCCCGACCTGCTCCTTCACCGCCGCCTGGAACTGCTGCGACTCGGAGGCCGACAGCCCGCCCGGCACCGGCGTGGACTCCACCACGTCCGCGATGTGCCCGTACGCCAGCGCCAGCCGCCACAGCGACGCCACCGCCCACTCGGGGTAACCCAGCGACGCGGCCTGCGTGTAGATGCCCTCCAGGCCCTGCAGCGCGGCGACCTTCTCCTCCACCTTGTCCGCTGGCAGGTCCTTGTAGCCGCGGTAGAGGATCTCGCCCAGGTACCACAGGCCCTTGGCCGCCTCCTCCGTCTGCCCATTGGGGCCCTGCACCGCCGTGGTGAGCGTGGCCACCAGCGCGTCCGCGCTCGCCGTGGGCGCCGTGGTCGCCTGCACCTCGGCGAGCACCGCCGCGGCGCCCGCGCTCCTGGGGTCCTGCTTCAGCGCGGCCTCCGCGGCCAGCTTCGCGCGCGAGTAGTCCTTCGCCTTCAGCCGCGCCTCGGCCAGCAGCACCAGCACGTCGCCCTTGCGAGCGCCGGAGGACTCCGCCGCCGTCTCCAGGTTGCGCGCGGCCTCCTTGTACTCGCCCAGCGCCATGCGCAGCCTGGCGCCCGCGAGCCACCCGTCCACGCCGGCCACGTCCGAGCCCAGCTTCTGGCCCACCTGCTCGAACCACGAAGCCGCCTCGCCGAACGCCGCGGCCTCCGCCGCGTGACGACCGAGCGTCAGGAGCACGTCCGACAGGTACTGGCTCTTGGGGTAGTCCTGCGACAGCTTGGAGCCCAGCTCGCGCTCGGCCTGCAAGTCCCGCTTCTCGCGCGCCGCCGTGAAGGCGCCGTACAGGGCCTTCTCGCCGATGTCGCTGTTCTTGTTGTCGTCGGCCACCTTCACGAGGCCCTGGATGACGTCGCCCGTCTCCTGGGCGCTCTGCAGGGCCAGCTCGTCGAGCGCCTCCGCGCGGCTCTGCGTGAGGATCTTCTGCACCTCCGCGCGGAAGTTGCCCGGCAGGGGCGCGCCGAGGAACTTCTTGCCCGTCTCGTCCAGGCCCTTGAAGTCGTTGACCTGCCGCAGGCTGTCCAGCGCCAGGTTGCCGGCGACGGTGGACTCCTTGTGCTGCGGATGGGAGAGGGCGAAGGCGGTGAACAGCTCCGCGGCCTTGGGGTAGTCGCCGTCCTCGTAGAAGGCGCGCGCGATGTTGAACTTCACGTCCAGGGCGTTGGGGCTCTTGGGGTAGCGCGACACGTACTCCGCGCCGAGCAGCTTCATGGCCTGGCGCGCGTCCGCCACCTCATACGCGTTGCGCTTGAGCGCCTCCTCCGGCTTGAGCGTGGAGAAGTGCGCGAGCAGCGCCGCGTAGAGGGCGTCCTCCTCGCCCTTCGCGTCCTTGGCCTTGGCCTCGTAGCGGGCCAGCTCCTCGAACTGGCGCGCCGCCTCCGGGAAGGCCTTGGCGGAGAAGAGCGCCTCCGCGCGGTTCTTCATCATCGGCCGCACGTATTGCTCGGGACGGAAGAGGCTCAGGTACGCCTCGTACGCCTCGGCGGTGCTCAGGTAGAGCTCCTTCTCCTCCTTCTTCTGCGCCGCCAGGTGCAGCTGGGTGGCCAGGTCGCGGCCCATCTCCTCCAGCTCCGCGAGCTGCTTCTTGCGCTCGACCTCCACCAGCTCCGGGTCCGTCTTGCTCTGCACCGCCGCGCGCACCAGCACGCGCAGGTCCTCCGGCTCCGGCAGCACCTTGCCCTTGGCCGCCTTGAGCGCGTCGTAGAGCTTCTGGCTCCGCTCCAGGTCCAGCTCCGGGTCGTGCTGGATCTCCATCAGCTTGCGCAGCGCGGGGATGGCCCACTCGTACTGCTGCTTGATGAAGTAGCGGTTGCCCAGCTTGTCCAGCGCGAGCGCGTACGTGGCCCGGCTGTCGCTGAGCTTCTCGAAGTAGTTGAGCGCGCCCTTGGCGGGCTTCGCCTCGGTGTAGCTGTAGACCAGGTCCAGCAGCGCCTCGCGCTTGACGTTGAGCGCCTTCTTCACGTCCACGCCCGGCAGGGGCGCGCTGGCCGCCGCGGCCTCGAAGAACGTCACCGCCTCCGCGTGCTTGGCCTGGTTCACGCGAATCCAGCCCATCTTGTAGCGGGCCAGGTCGTGAACGGGGGAGGGCGGCGCCTCGAGGATGGCCTGATAGTGCTTCTCCGCCTCGACCAGGTCGGCCTTGTCGAAGAAGTGGTCGCCGAGGATCTGCTCCGCCTCCAGCCTGAGCGGGCTGTTGGGGAACTTGCGCGTCAAATCGCCCAGCGTCTTGAGCATCTCGTCGAACTGGCCGAGCTCGCGCTGCTCGTGCGCCAGGTAGAACGTCACCTGGTCGCCGTCCTTGAAGTCCGGATACTCGCGCAACAGGCGGTAGTACATCTGCACCGCCTTCTGCTTCATCAGCCGCGTCTCGGGAGAGACGATGGCGCCCGTGGCTCCCTCGGGCCGGGACTCGGCCTGCAGGTAGTACACGTAGCGGCTCTTCTCCACGTAGAGCTCGGCCAGCCGGAACTGGAGGTCCGGCAGGTACGGCGCGTTGCGGCTCTTGGAGATGAGCTTCTCCGTCTCGCCGATGGCGCGGTCCACCTTGAAGATGTCGCGCTTGAGCTTGGCGATGAGCTCGTCGCGCTCCTTCGCCTTGGACACGATGGGGTTGAAGCCCGCGGCGTTGCGGCCAGGGCTTCCAGGGGCGGCCGCCAGCAGGGCGGCGGCAATCAGGCCGGTAAGCTGGCCGGTCATGGGGTCTCCTCGATGCAGCGGCTCTCGATGCTGACCCGGTACGACTTGAGCTCGTCGTTCCAGTACTCGCCGTCGAAGCGGAAGGCGACGCTGTCGGGCGTCAGCAGGGGCTCATCCACCGGCACCACCAGCTTGGAGCCCTTCTTCACGCGCTCGTACAGCTTCAGTCCCACTTCGTATTCCATCAGCCGCACCTGCTCGGCCGCGCGCAGGAGCGTGTCCGCCTCCTGCCGCACCGCCTTGGCCAGCCGCGCGTCGTACACCCGCACGGCCTCCGCGCGGGACAGGTCATACAGCTTCGTCAGGTGGGTGAAGAGCCGGTCGCCGAAGCTGCCGGCGTAGCGGCCCAGGCGCTCGCCCTCCAGGTCCAGCGTCTCCACGAAGCGCGCCGCCCGCTTCGTGCCGCCGTGCGAGTTGGCCGCGCGGCGCAGGCGGATGTCCTGCGTCAGGTCATCGCGGTTGCGCACCGCCTCCAGCGAGTCCGCGAAGCGGCGCGTGAGCTCCTTGGCGGCGCGCTTGGCGGGCAGGTAGTGGCACAGGTCGCGGTAGATGAGCGCGCGCAGCAGGTACTTGTCCGGCAGGAACTCGTCGCGGAAGGACGGCGCGTCCAGCGTGGTGAGGATGCCCAGCGACGCGCGCGGCTCACCCAGCTTGTAGCGGGTCCACGCCTCCTCCAGGTAGAGGCTGGCGCGGCCCGGGTCCAGCTCGGGCAGCTTCACCAGGTTGTAGGCCTCCAGCGCGCCCGTGTAGTCCTGGCGCTCGTAGCGCAGGCGGGCCACCGCGAGCGCCGCCTCGTTGCGCGCCGAGCGGGTGAGCTTCTCGTCCTTGGACAGCGTGAGGAAGTCTGAGATGAGCTCCTCGGACGGCTCCTTCACCTGCTTGAGCCGGGTGACGAGCAGCGCGAACTTCGCGTGGCTCGCCTCCGCGCTCGTCTCCGCCAGCTTGGCGAAGTGCGTGTTGGCCCAGCGCTCGTTGCCCACGCGCAGGTCCACCAGGCCCTGCTGGTAGTGCGCGTACGCGCCCGTGTCCTCGGGCAGGAAGCCCAGGTCCAGCGCGCCGAACACCTGCTCGTCGATCATCACGTCATCGTGCGGCTGGTCCGTCAGCGCCTTGAGGGCGTCGAGCGCGCGCGGGATGACGTTGGGGTTGGTGCGCTCGCGCGCGATGCGCGCCAGGTACGACGCGCCCGCGTGCGTGAGCCCCAGGTCGATGAGGCTCCTGGCCAGGAAGTACTGGCCCCAGGCGTAGTTGTCGTCCGTCTTGGGCGCGGCCTCGAGCCAGGCGTACAGGGGGCCGGCGGCGTCGCGCGGCTTGCCGTCGAAGTAGTCCTGCAGCGCGCGGTCGAACGTGGCCGGGTCCACCTTCTGCGGCAGCGACGCCGGGGGAGCCTCGGCCTTCTTGTCGCCCTCGGCCTTCTTGTCGGCGCCGCTCGCCTCCGGGGGGGCGCTGCCTTCAGCCGGCGGGG
>NZ_SRLW01000309.1:0-11749 GCF_006518215.1 Myxococcus sp. AB025B | reverse complement strand
GCCAACACGTCCTCGACCTCCGTTCCCTGGTGCTCTCGGACCGCTGGGACGCCGCCATGAACCTCACGCTCGCGCCGCAGCGTGCGGAGGTGCGGCGCGCCGCCTGATCAGGATGGGCGCCACACCCTCGCGGACGACGTGCCTGTCGTGCTGCAACAGGCGACACAAGACGAAAACGGTCGGCTGATTGCCTTCGAGGAGGTCCACGGTCAACGCGGCGAGGCACACCACTTCGCGGGCGGTGAGGGCGGGGATGCGAACATCGTCGTCGGACCAACGCTGTTCGGGTTCGCGCGCACCCACCTGCGTGAGCTGCGTGCGGGGCAGGCCGTCCCCCTGGTCTTCTGGGACCGAGGCAGCGAATACGCCTTCGAGCTGACCTTGACCGGCGACACCGTCCAGATGCGTGCGACGAGCTTCTTCGTCGCGCTGGCGGTCTCACCGATAGAGTTCCGCCTGGGTCCGGGCGAGCAGGTCGTAGCGTATCGCGGACGCGTGCCTCCACTGCGAGATGGCCGTGCCACGGACGCTGACGTGACCTATGTCTATCTTGCGCCGTTTCGCTAGCCCCCTTGCCGGTTTCGTGGCGGCGCGTTCGCGTTGTCCATGTCCGAGACGATCAGCCACGGCCCACCGGGTGCACGACGCAGGGTGAGGGTGAACTTCCCCGTGTCGTCGGCCTTGTTGCCGTAGCCGTATGCGCCGATGATGTAGCCACTCGTCTCTTCAGCGGCGAACGCGAGCGCGCGCAGTTGCAATGGCCCGCCGGCTTGCCCCTCATAGGCGGCTCGAATGGCCGCACGACCACGGACAGGCGGGCGATTGCTCTGCAGTACGAACCCGTCCTCCGCGAACAGCGAGGCAAGCGCAGCCGCGTCGCCCGCGCGCCATGCACGCTCATAGTCGCGCAGCACGCGGTCCAACGCAGGTGGCAGTGCGACCTCGGGGAGGCGCACGGCCGCGGCGGGAGCAGGAGCGCTCTGAGCCAGGATGGGCTCGGTCACCAGCATCGAGCCAAGGACGACCCACGGAAGACGATAGCGGCTCATGGACCTCGGGCTGCGGTGGATGTCGAGCTGGGGAGACGCCCTTACTTCGGCGCCACCGTCTTGGTCGCCGTCTTCACCGTCGTCACGGTCTTTGTCGTCGCCTTCGTCGTCGACGTCTTCGTGACTGTCGTTGTCGCCTTCGAGGCCGCCGCCGCCTCGGCCGTCGACACCACGCCATTCGAATCAAAGCCCTTCATGAAGAGCGCGACGACCGCAAGAACAGACAAGACACCTGCCAGTTGTTTCATACGACTTCCTGTCGACAGCGTGTCATGTGGAACCCGGGAAATCAAGGAGACGAGCCGTCCGAGACCTACTCCCAAGGCGCAAGCGGATTGCGTGGGAACCAGAAGAAGAACCACGCCAGGACGCCTGCGCAGAATGTCAGCGTGGCCCCGCGCGGCAGCTTCGAGAGCGCCAGCGCCGACAGGATGCATTGGCCTGGCATGAACAGCAGCATGTAGAACGGATAGGTCACGCGCACGTGCGCGACCAGGAGGAAGAGCAGGTACGGGACCCCCACCAGCAGCGAGGAGAGGAGCGCCAGCGGCTGTCGCGCCCGGATGTCCGGCCACACGAGCGGAATGGCGAGCCAGATGAACAGCAGAATGACCAGGTTGGGCTGGTCCATGTACTGCAGGACATCTCGTGGGATGCTGCCGTCCTCGGACTGGATGGACGTGACGAAATACGGCGAGTTCGGGAACCCCGAGAACCAACGCAGCGGATGCACGCTGTCGCTCATTCCCGGCGAACCAACGGTCTGATGATAGCTCGCCATGCTGGCGAGGTGATGCAGCGGGCTGGGAAAGGCTTGATACACGAGGTCGTAGAGCCCCAGTCCCGCGAGAAAGGTCAGGGCCGCGGGGATGCCGACGCTGAGACCGACCCGTGTCTTGACCGCCAGCGCGGCCTTGGAGTACCACCGCTCCTGGCTGAGCAGGACGTAGAGGACCAGCGCGATGAACACCATCGCCACCACGCCCTTGGCCAGCATGCCAACGCCGAGCGCGAGTCCAGCGAGCCACCACCTCTGGCCCGTGAACAAGTAGACGCCCAGCATCGCGAAGAAGAACGCCGGGATGTCGAGCATGGCGATCGACGAGTGGACGAACCAGAGGTTCTCGAAGCCGAGCAGGAAGGCGGCGAGGAGCGCGACACGGCCGTCCGTGAGCCTCCGCGCGAGGAGGTAGAGCAGCACCAGCGTGAAGCTGCCCGCGAAGACGGAGGGCAGGCGCCAGCCGAATCCCCGGTCACCGAACGCCTGGATGCTGAGTGCGATGAGAACCTTGGCCAGAGGCGGGTGCTCCTCGTTGCATCCCGTCCCGGCCATCAGACACCTGGCCGCCGGTACGTAGTGCGCCTCGTCGAAGACATAGGACAGGGTCGGCTGATCGATGATGAGCAGGTGAAGCAGCAGGACCCCCGCCACGAGCGCCACGAGTGCCCAGCCCTCGCTGGACGTCGAGGGCTTCGGCGGCGTCGAGCCATCCCACCGACGCATCTTGAGACTCCATCGAGAAGGTGCGTCCATGATTGATGGCCGGAGGATACTCACGGACCTGTCTGAAGCGAGCACGAAGGACGGCGCCACCGGGCCCTGAGACACGGCTCGAAATGGACTCTTCCCCGAGTATCGGAGGAGCTATCCTGGCGCGATGCGAAGCACCGACCTCGACCTCTACGCTCCGATTCCGCGCGGGCATCGCGTCCGCCTGATGGGCCTGAAGCGCCCAGGCAGCTTCCTGGTGGGCCCCGTCGACGTCACCCTCGTCATCGACCTCACCACCGGCACGTACTACATCCCCCACGCGCTGTTCCCCGACTTCCAGACCTGCACCTCGCCGGAGATGCTCGACGCGCTGATCCACTCGGGCAAATGGGGCATCACCTACACCTACGAAGGGGAAGTGCTCACCTCGGCGGTGACCCTCAAGGAAGCAGGCAAGTACAACTACGCCGTGACCCGGCTGTTCGTCTCCCCGTGAGCTCCTTGGAAGACCTCGCGGGGGGCCTGACTCAGCGCAGCGGCAATCCCAGCCGCATGGCCAGGAAGGACTGCATCACGTCGGCCGCGGCCTGGGTGTACTCGTCCGTCATGCGGCCATGAAGGTAGAAGGACATCCGGAGGCTCGCGGTGCCAAACTCCACCGCCAGCGCCGCGATGTCCGGCGCCCCCCGCGGGATGTCGATGCCGTGCGTCGCGAGCAGGTTGCGCGCGAGCGTGCCGAGCCGCGCGATGGTGGACTCGAACGCGCGGAAGCTCACATCCGAGACCGGCCCGCTCAGCAGGACCACCTGCGCCGCCGGATGCGCGCGGTAGAAGTCCGCCGCCGCATGCACCATGCGCGTCATCGGCTCCCGCCAGTCCTTGGCCCCCAGCAGGCTCTGGGCATAGCGCGTCAGGTGCGCCTCCAGCGCCGCCAGCTGGCGCTCCGCCAGCTCGTTGAGCAGGGCCTGGGGGGTCGGAAAGAACTTGTAGATGGTCGACCGCGGGTACTCCAGACGCTCCGCCAGCGTCGGAATCGAGAACGCCGAGAGCCCTGATTCCAGCAGCAGCCCCTCCGCCGCCTGGAGCACGGCATCGACCCGGACCTTGGCGCGCTGCTGCTGCGGCTTGCGCGCCACGAAGTCGGGGCGGGGGGCGGATTGACGCGCATCGTCAGCCATGGCTCGTGACTCCATTGCGTTCGTCGCGGACGCGAAGTCGGCACCGCGCGTTCTTCCACGCCAGGGTTCGCTCGACAACCCAGCGGTGGCGGCCAGGACACTCCTCGGACTGGCTGCCCGCACGGGCCCCACCTGGCTCCGGCGCCCCCCCAAGAACGTCAATAAGCAGCAAAAGTCGCCCAAGCCACTTTCGCGACAAATGTCCCTTATTGGCGACAAATGTGAACTAGTCTCATACCGAGCGTGCGCCCTGGAACGGACGTCATCGAGCGCATGCCCACCGGTCGGACCGCGACCCCATCCGACCGACCCACAGGCAGACAGGAGGAGGGACGTCATGGAGGCACGTCTGATTCGAAGCGGTCTCGTCGCGATGTGTTTCGTATTTGCCGGCAGTACACCGGCGGCAGCGCAATCGGACCTGCTCGGCAGCAAGCGCGGCGGGCACTACTGGTTCGAGTTCTGCTCGGGCAAGTCGGATGCGACGCCCCTGCCGGCGGATCCACGCTCACTCGTGACACCCACGTCGAACAAGCACGTCGTGTTCAACGTGGGGTGGAACTCGTGCATGAACCGCACTCCGCAGACGTGCGGCGAGCTGCGGTCGGTCAACGCGGCGGGAGGGCGGCTGCTCGGGGGAAATGGAGACCCCGACGCCGGCTGGGAGTTCAGCGGCCACTCCGCGTGGAGTCTCTGGTCGATGTCCGCGGCCCAGTACAACGCGCTGTGGCTCAGGTGGGGCCTGCCGTTCCGCCCTTCCGACTTCGACAACCTCGTCGCCGAGCGTTACGGCGTCCCGCTCAGCCAGCAGCGCAATCCGTATCCCCTCCCCTTCGAGGACCCGAACCGCACGAACGGAGGCTCCGGCCAGCTGCCGATGGCCCTGACGCAGACCCGCAACGCCGACGGCTCGTGGAGCGGCCAGATTGGCGTCACGTGCTCGGTCTGTCACAGCGGTCAGATTGGCAAGGCGAGCGACGGCGCGGGCCTGGGGGCGCTGCACGGCACCAACGGCCTCACCGACGCGACGCTGTTCCTGGGCGAGCTGGGCGGCCTCAACCCCGCCTTCACCATTGCCTCCCTGAACCGCATCCGCGGCACGGGCAACATCACCAACTTCCAGCTCTTCGCCCTGCTCACCCTCTTCGACCCGGACGGGACGATTCCCGGCGTCATCCTCAATCCCAGCATCTGGGCCGCTGGCTCGACGGGCACGGAGGACCCACCGAACTGGTGGAACCTCGGGCACCGGCCGGTGAAGTTCTACGACGCCGGCATGAGCAGCGACGCCACGCGCATCGAGCTCTCCTGGTACATGCCGGGCGCCGCGCTGCCGACCTACCAGGGCGGCTACGAGTGGATCCTCGAGAACGAGTACCAGGCCAACACCTGGATGCTCGGGCTGAAGTCGCCGGCCTACCCGCTGCCGGTCAACACGGCGCTCGCGCAGCAGGGGTCGGTCCTCTTCCACACGCTCGACCTGTGGGCGCCGAGCCGCAACAACCCGGTCGCGAAGCCGCAGCAGGCCGGCAACGGCTCGTGCGCGAGCTGCCACGGCGCGTATGCGCCCCGCTACGTGAACGACCCGAGCTTCCTCGCCACTCCGTTGTTCGAGGGCATGGCGGCCAACGTCACGCCCATCGACATCATCGACACCGATGACGCCCGGATGCTCGCCAACGACGGCGCCGTCGAGACCCAGGCGAAGTACAGCTTCTTCGGCTACAACGGACAGGAGGGGTGCGCCGAGAAGTACAACATGATCGGCTATCTCGCGCAGCCGCTCTACGGCATCTGGGCGTCCGGCCCGTACTTCCACAACGGCTCGGTGCCCGACCTCTGGAGCCTGCTCAAGTCGTCGGACCGCCCGCGCATCTGGCGTCGCAAGTCGAAGCCGGCGAGGTTCGGCGTGGTGATGGGCTTCGAGACCGACCTCGCGAAGGGCTATGACCAGACCAAGGTCGGGTGGAAGTACGACACGATTCCGTGCAGCTACCTGACCTTCTCGCCGTTCAACCACTGCAACCCGTGGGACCCGAACGAGACGCCGCTCATCGAGGGCGGGCTGTCGCTGCTGTACGGCAACGGCGCGCTGGCCTGGAACCTCCTGGGCAGCATCGTGGCCCCGAGCTTCACGAACTCGGACATCGAGGACCGGAAGATCTACAACACCCGGATGTTCAGCCAGTCGAACTCGGGCCACACGTTCACCGACGTGCTGACGGACGCGGAGCGCACCGCGCTCATCGAGTACATGAAGACGCTGTGAGCCGTCCGCTGGAGCGTGGCGGGATTCGCTCGCCACGCTCCGTGGAGTGGCCCCCGCGGAGCTCCCCTTCGAGGCCCGCGAGCGCATCCATTCAGGGGTCCGGGCCAAGGCGAGGCCCATGGTCGTGGCGCCTCAGGAGGGGCCGCTCCCCTGGGGGCTGGCGCGACGGGCCATGGCGGCTTCACGCGCGTCCGGGAAGGCACGCTCGATGCTGGCGTCCAGCAGCGAGAGCTGTCGCTCCAGTTCGGCGCGCCGGAAGGGGGGCGCCACACGCAGCAGGTCCTCCAGCAGGAAGCGAAGGCGCCGGACGACCTGGACGGAGCGCTCGCCATACTGGCGAAGCTCATCGATGGCGAGCCGGAGGTAGGCGCTCCAGTCCGGGCGCGGGCAGAGCAGTCGGAGCGCGCCCTCCTCGTCCTTGCGTGACGGGGCGGGAAAGCGACGGTGGACCATGCGCCGCAGCAGGTCGTGGAGCTGGTCGATGACCTGCACGGCCGTGGTGGGGTCATTGATGCCCGGAGAGAGGGCCCGCTCCGCGACGTCGACGAGCTGGCGGAAGCCGAACGCGGTGTCCTGCTGGAGCGTCCGCTCGGGGCCGACGACCACGGCCTCCGTCAAGGCCTTCACGTCGAGCTTCGCGGCGTCTCCCCACACCTCGAAGAGCGGGCCGCCGTGGGGGATGAAGTCACCCATCATCGGCAGCAGGGCCAGCAGGACGTCGGCCTCCCGGGCACAGGCCAGCAGACGTGACTCGTCGATGACGACGAGGACCCCGGACGGCCCGTCATGGGGGACGAGGAGGGATGCGGGCGCCGCGGGTCGCTCCAGGCGCTCCTCCTCCGCGTCCTGGCCGATGCCCTCCGGGTACATCCGCTCCAGGGTGCGGCAGGTCTCCTGACGGATGCGCTCGAGGATGACCACGGCGCGGATGGACTGGGCGACATGGTGGATGAAATAGATGAACGTCGCCACGCAGAGCAGCGCGAGGACGACGGCGAGCCAGACCGAGAGCGAGGGCACATAGCCCTCGTTGCCCCGCCATTCCGTCGCGCCTCGGACGCCTCGCAGCGTCAGCAGGGCGTAGACGAACGTCCCCACGAAGATGCCGAGGGCGAGCTGACTCCGCCGGTCCCCCAGGAAGGTGCGCATCACGCGCGGAGAGAACTGATTGCTGGCCTGCTGGAGGACGAGGATGGTGACGGAGAACACGAGGCCCGCGAACGTCATCATCGAGGAAGCCACCGCGGTGAGGACCGAGCGGGCGCCCTCCGGCCCGCCTCTGAAGAGGTACCAGGCGTGCTCCGTCTGCTCCAGTCGCGAGTCGATGGCCTGGGCGAGGTAGGAGAAGCCGATGGCTCCCACGACACACAGCGCGGGCACCAGCCAATAGCTCATGTTCAGCCGCTCGGTGAGGCGTGCGAATCGAGGCGTCATGATGGTCGCGACGAGCACCGGGCCGCGGACGCGGCGCCGCGAGCCCGGCTGGCGGGAGGAGGCTCGGTCTTCCTGGTCGACTCCGGCAATAGTGGGCACGCCGCATCCGGACGGAAGGGACCGCGGCCCGCCAGACAGGAGGCGAGAGGGCTCCGCCGGGGCACCGCCAGGCGACCATGCGCCAGGCCCGTCGGCGCGGGTGTGCCCCTGAGCCGCGGAACGCTCCTTGACCCGCCGGGGGGTCAGAAGAGGCTGACCTGCGGATACAGCAGGCCCGAGAACCCGGCCCGAGCCCACGGCTCAGCCATACAGCTCGCTCAGCGGCCCCGGCGCGATGCGCGTGCTGCCCTCCTGACCGAAGGTGTTGAAGTCCGCGTCTCCGAACGCGTGGCCGAGCGTGTTGAAGAGGTTGGAGACCTGCCGGTTCCGGGTCGCGTCGTACTTCGGGTACACGACGGTGCGCCCGTCGGTCTTCAGGCCCAGCGCGTTGCCGCCCACCACGAGCTTGGGCCACTCCCGCGAGGTCGAGTGGTGCTGCTCGCCGTTGTCGGACATGAAGACGATGGCGGTGTGGTCCAGCATCGACCCGCTCGCGCCAATCTCCGGCGTGGCGGCCAGCGTCCTCGCCAGGTTCGCCACCAGCTGCACGTGGCGGCGGGTGACCTCGGCGACGCGGTCCCAGTTCTGCCCCGCGTCCAGGCCGTGCTGCAGGCTGTGTCGCGCGACGTCGGCCACGTCCGCGCCATAGGCCACGTCGAAGCCCGAGGTGCCCGTCGCCAGCACCACCGTGTTCGTCAGCCCGCCCAGCAGGGACGCCGTGGCGATCTGGAACTGCGCCTCGAACCACTTCAGCGAGTCGGGCGGTGAGCCCGCGCCGGTGATGAGCGGGTTGTCCTTCGGCGCTGGCGGAAGGTACGGCCGCACGCGGTCCGCCATGCCCGCGAGCTGGTCCTCCCGCGTGCGCAGCGACTCGAGCGAGGAGAGGTAGCGCTCCAGCTTCAGCCGCTCGTTGGAGTTGCCCTTGAACTCCGCCAGCGCCTTGCGCGAGTCGGCCAGCGCGAAGTCGAAGAGCATCTTCCTGTCCCGCCCGTTCGTCGAGCCGCCGAGCAGCGAGCCGAAGGTGCTGTCGAACGCGAGCGACGGGTTCACGATGATGCCCGCGGGCTTGCGAGGCCCCAGCGCGCACGTCTCGTACACAATCGACACGCGCGCGGAGCTGGTGCCCAGGCGCAGCACGTCGAACGGGGCCCCCCGGCGCAGGCGAGGCGCAATCACCGCGTCGAAGGTCGCGCCCGCGCCGTTCACCGCGCAGCTCAGCGCGCCCGTCCCGCTGGAGTGCCCACCGCCCGCGATGAGGCTGGAGAGCCCCAGCAGCACGGCGGAGCGGTTCACCAAATCCATGTTGCCGGGGGACGCCGCCAGCGGTCCGAGACAGGTCGCGGTGGCGAGGTTGTCGCCTTCACGCACCAGCGCGGTGTCCTTGTACGCGTCCCAGAAGATGCGGTCGGTGGTGTTGGCGCGCCCTCCCAGCGCCGCGCGGGTGCCCGCGCTCAGGAGCGCGCGGGGATAGACGCCGTTGCACTCGAGCACCAGCACCAGGCGCGCCGGTGGCTTCGACGACGACTGGGCGTAGACGTCGTGGAAGTAGGGCGCGAAGAGGCCGGCGGCCATGCCCTTCAGGACGGTTCGTCGCGAGAACATGGCGGTCACTCTCCAGCCCGCGGCACGCGCCGCGTCTTCCAGGTGTCACTGGTCATCAACGCGGTCAGCATCTTGGAGAACGAGCCGTTGTTCTGGTCATAGGCCTGCTCCATCTGCGTCAGCGTGCAGGCGTCACTCAGGTTCTCTGGGCGCCCCATGAAGTAGCGGAAGGTCTGTCGCAGGAAACAGCGCTTGACGTGTCGCGAGGTCGCCAGGCGCTCGCTCAGCTCCACCGCGTCGCGCACCGGACCGTCCAGCGCGGGGTCCGGCATCGACGTGAGCGTCGAGCTCCCGTCCGGCGTCGTCCACCCTCCGCTGGTCGAATGGTCCCTCGCGCGCAGGAAGCCCGCGTGGTTGTAGATTTCGAACGGCAGGCCGAGCGGCTCCATCAGGCGGTGACAGCCCTGGCACTGCGCGCCGGCGGTCGCCTCCTGGAGGCGGCGGCGCGCGTTCTTGTCGGGAGCGTGGGCGCCGACCTGTGCCGCCACCTGCACGGTGCTCAGCGGCGGGACAAAGCCACACAGGAGGTTCTCCCGCACCCACTTGCCGCGGTGGACGATGGAGGGGTCGTCCTCGAAGTTGCCGCCGTGCGCGGCCAGCCACACCGGGTGGGTCAGCACGCCCGCGCGCTCGGTGGCGGGCAGCGTCTTCCAGCGGCCCGCGACAGTCGCGGGGAGGATTTCGCTGACGTTGTAGGGGTGCGACAGGCCCTTGTGCGAGTCATAGGCCGCGTTCTGCATGGAGGGCACGTAGAAGGTGCGCGTGGTGAGCAGGTTCGCCAGCACGTCCTTGTCCTCGACGACCACCCGGGCAATCAGGTCGTCGAACTGCTGGATGAAGGTCGGCTCCAGCGGATGGAAGTTGGTGAGCAGGTTGTCGTAGGAGACGGAGCTGATGTAGCCGAGCCCCTCGATTTCGAAGCGCGAGGTCGCCGCCGGGGACTCCTTGAACACCCCCGCCACGTGCCCGTAGCCGAGCCACTCGCGGAAGAAGCCCGCGACGCCGTCCCCCAGCCAGTACTGTCCACGCTTGGCGCGCTGCTCCTCGTTGTAGTCCTGCACCAGGTCGAAGCGCGGGGTCCCGTTCTGGTTGGCGTCGACGCCGCCCAGGTACTTCTGGATGAGCGCGGCGGTCGTCGCGTCCTGCGTGAGCGAGCCATCCTTCGCGGCCGTGGCCACGTCCGCCAGGTGCCCCTCCAGGGGCGCGGAGTAGTACGGCCACACGAAGCTCGGCGTGGCCGAGGGCGCGCGCCCGCCCAGGGCGTAGGCCAGCTGAGAGCCCAGCTCGAGGCCGGTCAGCTCCACGCGGCCGTCCACCGGCTCGCCGCCCATCTCTCGGCGGAACAGGGCGCCGGTCATCATCCACGCGGCGTTGGAGATGCGCGTGATGGAGTCCGCTCGGATTTGCGCGGACTTGCTCGGCTCCTGCGCGATGACCTCGGTCGCGAAGGCGGTGAGGCGGGTGAGCTCATCCTCGGTGGGCGGGCGGAAGAAGACGCCGAACTCGAGCATCTGGCCCAGGTGGAAGCGCTTGCAGGTGTCGCTCGGGTTCGCGTCGTTGAACATGCAGCTGAAGCGGCTGTTGGTGAAGACTCGCTCCATCCGGTTGCCGTCCGGGTAGTTCATCGTCCACGGCGAGGCGGCCTCGCCGACGACCGGCAGGAACAGCTCCACCGTGGCTTCGTCCAGCGTCTCGTCCGTGGCCCAGGAGCTGTACTGCTCGATGGCGCTGGGGTCGAGCGGGTTGTCGTAGAAGCTGAACCCCGTCCAGCTGCGCTCGACCGAGCCACCGACGTTGCGGGTGAACTCGCGCCGGTTCATGCGGCGGATGCGCGTCGGCGCATCCGAGCGCACGCCCGCGGTGCAGCTGAAGAGCGTGGACGGGTCGAGCAGGTTGGGCTCGGCCACCTCCGTCACGGGCGGGCCCCCCGTGCCATTGCAGAGAGGCATCCCCTCCCCTATCCAGGTCTCGAGCGCGGTGAGCTCGGCGGTGCTCGCGCGCGCATGCGGCGCCGGCGGCATCGGAGACGCGTTGTCACGCATGCGAATGAGCGCTCGTTCGGCGTTGCTGAGCCGCCCGTCCATCGACGAGCTCACCCGCATGTCGTGCAGGGTGCGCAGCGGCATCGTCGCCCCCTGGCTCGGCATCGCGCCGTGACAGCTGGCGCAGCGCTCGGCGAGCACCGTCTGCACCACGCACGCGGCGGCCTGGTTCCCTCCGGGCCCACCATCAGGGTCACCTGGGTTGTGGGGGCCTGCGTCGGGGGTGTCGTTGGGCCCGTTGGAAGAGCCCTTGCACGCAACGAGGCTCAACAGTCCGGCCAGCAAGAGGACGCGGTTCATGCGGCCAGACTGGCACGGACGGCGGGTGGGATAGCAAGCAAGCTCTGCAAAGCAGGCTCAGCTCCGTGAAGCGGCTCGCGTCCAACGCGACGGGCCCGGCGCGAGGAAACGCACCGGGCCCGCCGTCATGTTTCACGATGTGGCGAGGTGCTTCAGGCGCCGAGCGCCACGTTCTCCAGCACGCCCAGCGCGTCGGGGACGAGCACGGCGGCGGAGTAGTAGGTGCTCACCAGGTACTGGGTGAGGGCCTGGTCGTTGATGGCCATGCGCTTGACGGTGAGGCT
>NZ_SRLW01000308.1:0-11891 GCF_006518215.1 Myxococcus sp. AB025B | reverse complement strand
CAGCGTCGCATGCGACAGCGACAGCACCCTCTTGGCGTGCAGGTCCTGCTCGAACAAGCTCTCCAGGAACGCCCGCACCTGCTCTTCGTTGATGGCCACCTTGCGTACCAGCATGACCTCTCCTCTTACTCTCCACCACTCCGCCTCGCACGCGACCACCTGGTAGGCGGCTGGCAAGCCGCTCCCTCAAATGCGGGGATCGCTCAGGGACAGCCCCTGGTTCGCCTGCATGTAGCGGGCGACGTAGTCACGCACGCCGTCGGCGGAGGTCCACAGCACCTTGCCCTCCTTGAACATGGAGTACCCGCCGCCGCCGCCCGCGCGGTAGTTGTTGATGGCGACGACGAAGACCTGGTCGTCCCGGACCTCCGCGCCCTCGAAGCGCAGGTGCGTGAGCCGGGAGCCCGCGGGCTTCGTCAGGTCGTAGCCGTACTCGATTCGCGAGTAGAGGTCCCAGTTGTAGTCGGCCACCACCGGGGAGCTGGCCTTGGCGCCCTCGGGCCGCTCGGGCAGGTTGGCCGCGTCGAGCCTCGCGAAGTAGAGCGTGTTCATCTCCAGCGCGCGCCGGAGGATGGAGCCGTTGATCTGCATCACATACAGCGTGTTGTCGTAGATGTAGATGCTGTACGCGTCGCGCAGGGTGACGTCGCCGGCCGGCAGCGCGCCGTCGTTGGTGAAGATGGCCGCCAGGGAGAAGTCCACGTCGAAGCCCGCCTCGCGCGCGGCCTGCTCCTGGACGATGTTGATGATGTCCCCCAGCGGGCTGTCCACGTAGCGCGCGGCGAAGCCTCCCGGGAACGCCGCCGTCGTCGAGCCGATCTTCTGGTTCACATACGTCACCGTGGTGTCGTGGTAGCTCTGCGCCAGCTGCGTCACGGCGGCGTCCGCCGCCACCTTCTCGTCCACGACGTGGAGCCGGGAGTCGTGGGTGTCCACGCCCCACCGCTCGCCGCGCCAGGTGACCTGGAGTTCCACGTCCGCCAGGTGGCTGCCCCAGCGGTTGGGCTGGGTGAGGAGCACCTCGCGGCCCTCCGGGTTCTTCAGCAGCATCTTCGGGATGGGCTGGTGCGTGTGGCCGGTGAGGAGCACGTCGATGCCGGACACCCTCTGGGCAATCTGCACGGCCGGGTTCTCTCCGGGCAGGTTGCCCCGGTCCGCCCACTTCGACTCGTCCGCGTAGTCCGCGAGCCACGAGTCGGGGTTGCTCGCGCTGCCGGTGGGCTGCTTGTCGGGGCCACCGTGGATGGCCACCACGATGACGTCCGCGCCCGCCTCCCGCATCCTCGGCACATAGGCGCGCGCCGTCTCCACCGGGTCGTCGAAGCGCAGGCCGGGGATGTTCTCCGCGCGCTCCCACGTCGTCACGCCCGGCGTCACGAGGCCCAGGATGCCGACCCTCACGTCGCAGACCTCCGTGAGCACATAGGGCTGGAAGGCCTCGGTGCCGTCCGCGCTCTTGCGCACGTTGGCGCCGAGCACGGGGAAGTCGACCTCGCTCTTGAACTTGTCGAGGACGCCCAGGCCATAGTTGAACTCGTGGTTGCCCACGGTCATGGCCACGTACCCCAGCTCGTTCATCGCGACGGCCATGGGGTGGCGGGGCGTGTTGTCCACCAGCCCGTAGTAGGTGCCCAGCGGCGTGCCCTGGATGGTGTCGCCGGTGTCGACCAGCAGCGTGCAGTCCGGGTTCGCCTCTCGCGCCTGCTTGATGAGCGTGGCCACCTTGGCGAGGCCGCGCTTCGCATCGGGCTTCCCGCTGAAGTAGTCCCACGGGAAGATGTTGGTGTGCAGGTCGCTCGTCTGCAGCAGCGTCAGCTTGCGCGGCGAGGTGTCGGGGGGCGTGGGCCGGGGCGGCTTGTCATCGGAATCACACGCGGTGAGGAACGAGCAGGCACCCACGAGACACAGAGAAGCGGCGCGCAACGCGCGCAGCGGAACAAGAAGACGCATCAGGAGACCTCGTTCAACGAGTCGTGCCAGGCGGATTGCCTGACGCGGGGCACCCTAGCGTCCTACTCTGACGTCTCCGGAAGGTCTTGTCGTGAGGGCTTCAACACCGCCTTGCCCTGGTAGTTCACGCGCCACGGGGTCCCCAGCCCGGGACGCCCTGCTCTCGGAGCTCAAGTAGCGCCACCCGGCCATCACTGGCCACGGAGACGCTCCCCTGTGCGAGCGCCTCCATCCGATGACATGGCGTGTCACCCATTCACGGTGAATCGGGCGCCGTTTCATACGGGTTACCCGCCCCTGGGTCCTGACAACTCCAGTCTCAATCCAGTCTCACAGAAACATGACAGCACGTGGATACACCTATTCACATGTCAAAAGACATATCAAGACATAGCACGGGCGACTCCTGCAATTGCTTGCAGATTTTCTTGACGCCTCCCGGGCAACGAGAGTACCCAGACAAGCATTGATTCATCGCGCCTCGAGCGGGCCGCCTGGAGTCTCACGGGCGGCGACGTGACGGGTGCGAGCAGGGCAGGCCCACCTCCGGAGGCGACCATGAAGTTCACCCGGTATTGCCGCTCCATCCTGTTCACTCCCGCGCTCGTCGTGGACCGCTTCGCCCGGGGACAGCAATCCGGCGCGGACATCAGCCTGGTGGACCTGGAGGACTCGGTCGCCGCCAACCACAAGGACACGGCCCGTCAGCAGGCGGAGGAGTTCTTCTCCGCGCCCAAGGGTCCCAGCCGCCGCGCCATCCGCATCAACACCGTCACCCGACCGGAGGGGCTGAAGGACCTGCTCGCGCTGCGCCACTACGCCGTCAAACCGGACGCCGTGCTGGTGCCCAAGGTGGAGTCACCGCGGGACCTCGAAATCGTCGAGCAGGTGCTCGGCGCCAGCTGCTCGCAGGTGGACCTGCTCGCCCTGGTGGAGACGCCGCGCGGCGTGGAGAACGTGCACGCCATCGCCTGCGCGACGCCCCGCCTCAAGGCCCTGGTGTTCGGCTCGGCGGACTACTCCTTCAGCATCGGCGCGTCGCTGGCCTGGGAGCCTCTGTATTACGCGCGCTCCCGGCTCGTCGCCGCCGCGCGCGCCGCCAACGTGCAGGTGGTCGACTCGCCGCTGTTCGACATGTCCGACGTGGAGGGCCTGCGCCGCGAGTGCCAGCTCGCCCGGAGCCTGGGCTTCAGCGGCAAGGCCGCAGTCCACCCGCGCCAGGTGGAGGTCATCAACCAGGCCTTCTCCCCGGACGAACACACGCTGCGCAAGGCGCGGACCATCGTCCAGGAGAGCCAGGCCCGCGACTTCAACATCTGCGTGGTGGAGGGGACCATGATGGGGGCCCCGTTCGTCGAGGCGGCGAAGCGCACGCTCGAGGAGTTCGGCCCCCGCGAGGCCGACACCCCGTCGCGCTCCCTCTGACACCCCACCCCATCCCGAGGAGCAATCCACATGGAAACGAGCAGCGAGCAGAGCGTCCTGGGTCCCCGCCGCTATCGCAACAACGAGAAGCTCATCGCCGTGGGGGACCGGGGCTGGCAGCACGCCAAGGACAACGGACTCATCGGCATCAAGGTGGACTTCGAGTCGAACAACCGCCTCGTCGACACCACGTCGGGCCACGAGTTCATGACGCTCTGCTCATGCTCGTACCTGGGCCTCAACCACCACCCGAAGATCCTCCAGGGCGCCATCGACGCGCTCCAGGAGGCGGGCACCAACAGCCTGGCCATGTCCACGCTGCGCATCCGGCTGAAGCTGATGGCACGGCTGGAGGAGGCGCTGCGCGAGCTGTACGGCTGCCCCACCCTGCCCGGCGTCACCTGCAGCGCCCTGACGGCGGGCATCCTCCCCCTGCTCGCCTCCGGCCACCTCACCGACGACGGCCAGCCGCGCGTCATGGTGTTCGACCGCTACTGTCACTTCTCCATGGCCTACATCAAGCCCATCTGCGGCGATGAGAGCCTGGTGCTGACCAGTCCGCACAACGACCTCAACTACCTGGAGGACGTCTGCAAGAAGTACCCGCGCGTGGCCTACGTCGCCGACGGCGCCTACTCCATGGGCGGCCTCATCGCGCTGGAGGGGCTGCTCCAGCTCCAGGAGCGCTACGGCCTGTTCCTCTACATCGATGACTCGCACTCGCTGGCACTGACGGGCGAGCGGGGCGAGGGCTACGTGCGCTCGCGGCTGAAGATGAACCCCCTGACGATGGTGGTCGCCTCGCTGGCCAAGGCCTTCGGCAGCTCCGGCGGCATCGCCATGCTGGGCAGCGAGAAGAGCTTCGACTTCCTCTACCGGAACGCGGGGCCGCTGGCCTGGTCGCAGAACCTCCAGATGCCGTCGGTGGGCGCGTCGCTCGCCAGCATCGCGCTGCACCACACGCCGGAGCTACGCGAGCTGCAGGGGCGGCTCGCGCGCAACATCCAGCTCTTCGACAGCCGCTTCCCCTCTCCCAACGCGGGCAACGGGATGCCCATCCGCCTCATCCAGGTGGGCGAGGAGGAGCGCGCCATCCGGCTGTCCTCGGAGCTGTACCGGCGCGGCTACTACTGCTCGGCGGTGTTCTTCCCCGTCGTCGCCCGGGGCGAGGCGGGGGTGCGCGTGATGATTCGCGCGGACATGAGCGAGGAGCAGGTCCGCGTCTTCTGCGACGACGTGCAGGACATCCTCTCCCGTTTCTAAGACGCGCCCCCGCCGACGAGGAGCCACGCCATGCACGCCAGCGCCATCACCGGTTACAAGCAGCTCGGCCCCCAGCGCTACCGCGAGGTGCTGGGCTTCCACTACGAGGACTTCACCGTGGGGGACGTCTTCGAGCACCGCCCCGGCAGGACGGTGACGGAGGCCGACAACGTGCTGATGAACACGTTGTGCATGAACCCGTCCCCGCTGCACCTGGACGCCGCGTACTGCGAGCAGACGGTGTGGGGCCGGCCGCTCATCTCCAGCCTCGTCACCTTCAGCATCGTCTGCGGGATGAGCGTGCGCAGCACCAGCGGCCGCGCCACCGCCAACCTGGGCTGGGACAAGATTCGCCTCACCCACCCCGTCTTCGCGGGCGACACGCTCTACGCGGAGAGCCGCATCCTGTCCGCGCGGCTGTCCACCCGCCGCGTCGGCGAGGGAGTCATCACCTGCGAGACGGTGGGCCTCACCTCCCAGGGCGAGGTCTTCCTCTCCTTCGAGCGCAGCTTCCTGGTCCCCACCCGCGCGCACGCCGTCGAGGAAAGGGCCAGGTACTGACGCCATGCGCGCCGTCGTCTTCGAGGGCCTCGGTGGGCCGGAGGTGGTGAAGCTGCGGGAGGTGCCCCGGCCCGTGCCCACGCGCGAGGCGCTGCTGGTGAAGGTGCACGCCACGGCGCTCAACCGCGCGGACCTGCTCCAGCGACAGGGCGAGTACCACGTGCCGGAAGGACAGTCCGCCATCCCCGGCGTGGAGGTGGCGGGCACCGTGGAGGCGTGGGGCGAGGACGTGAAGGGCTTCACCCGGGGACAGCGCGTCTTCGGCGTGGTGGAGGGAGGCGGGTTCGCCGACTACTGCCTCTTGGACCAGGGCATGGCGCTGCCCATCCCCGCCGGCTTCGACTTCGCCGAGGCCGCCGCCACCTCCGAGTCCTGCCTCACCGCGAACGAGACGCTCTTCACCCTGGGACATCTGCAGCGGGGCCAGGCGGTGCTCATCCACGCGGCCGCCAGCAGCATCGGGACCACCATGGTCCAGATGGCCCGGCACGTGGGCGCGACCACGTACTGCACGGTGGGCACGCCCAGGAAGGTGGAGGCCGTGCGCGCGCTGGGCGCCGACGCGGTGTTCGACTACCGGGAGCAGGACTTCGTCCAGGAGGTGCTCCGGCTGACGGGCGGCGAGGGCGTCCCGCTGGTGATGGACTTCATCGGCGGCGCGTACCTGGAGCGCAACCTGGACGTGCTGGCGCACGAGGGGTGTCTGGTCCTGGTGGGGCTGCTCGACGGCATGTCCGCGCAGGTGGACCTCCTGCGCATCGTCCAGCGCCGGCTGCAGCTCAAGGGCTCGTCGCTGCGGCTGCGGCCCCTGAAGGAGAAGCGCGAGGTGAACGCGCGCTTCCGGCAGCGGTGGATGGAGGTGCTCGCCATGGGCGGTCTCCGCCCCGTCATCCACGCGCGGCATCCCCTGGAGGACGTGAACGTGGCGCTGGGAGAGATGGAAGCCAACCGCAACATCGGGAAGCTCGTTCTCACATTGGAAAGGAATGACAGCCATGCATGAAGAGCTGACGGCAAGCATCAAGCAGATCCTCATCGACAAGCTATTCGTGGAGCTGCCCCCGGAGCAGATTGGCGAGGACGACGGCCTGCAGTCCGTCATCGGGCTCGACTCGGTGGGGTTCCTGGAGCTGCGCGTGCTCTGCGAGGACGTGTTCAAGGTCCGCATCACCGACGAGGACTTCAACACCGACAACTTCCGCACGGTGAACCAGCTCGTGTCGCTCATCGTGGGCCTGAAGACCGCGGCCCAGGGAGGTGCGTGGTGAGGGCGCCCGCGCCCGGAGGCAGCCTCGCGCCCGCGGACCTGGAGCGCCTGCGCGCGGGCCAGGCCCTGCAGATGGACCACTATGGCGGCGGGCGCCTGCCCTTCGTCTCCCTCCAGGCCCGTGGGCTCGTCCAGCACATGGTCCCCCTGGAGGGCGAGAGCGCCGGTCAGGTGCTGGAGGTGCTGGACGCGAGCGGCGGCTATGCCAGCGCGTGCCTGGGCGCGGCGCACCCGTGTCTCCAGCCCGCGTTCCGCGAGGGGCTCGAGCGCGGCTACGTCACCGATGAGCTGGGCTCGCTGGAGCGCACGTTGCTCCTGGAGGAGCTGTTCGGCCCCGGGGGGCGCTGGGCGGACCGCTTCCCTGGCCGCGACTACCACGCCAGTGGCCGCAACTCCGGCTCGGAGGGTCTGGAGCTCGCGCTGCGGCTGGTGCTGGAGTCGGGCTTCGACCGGCGGCGGCTGACGGCGAAGGCGGGCCGCGAGGCACGCAGGACGGTGCTCGCCTTCGAGGGCGCGTGGCATGGCTGGACGGGAGGGCTGGTCCCCCTGCTCAATCGCAGACACTACCGCCTGGGCCTGCCGCTGCCGGGCGCCGAGCCTCCCTTCGGACTGGATGTGGCCTTCCTCCCCTTTGGCGAGGCGGCGCTCCTGGAGCGGTTCTTCGCCGAGCAGGGCTCGAGGCTGTCCGCGGTCATCGTCGAGCCCATCCAGGGCGACGCGGGCATCCTCGTCCCACCGCCGGGCTACCTGCGCGGGCTGGCGGCGCTGTGCCGGGAGCACGACGTGCTCCTCGTCGCGGACGAGGTGCTCACCTTCGCGAAGACGGGCCGCTTCTTCGCGATGACCGACGAGCAGGGGCCCATCCCCACCGACGTCACCGTCATCGGCAAGAGCCTGGGCATGGGCGCGGTCTCCACGTCCATGGTCATCGCGCGCCGGGAGCTGACCGTGCGTCCGAGCGGCGCGGTGTCCACCTCCGATTTGCGTCCGCTCACGTGCGCGCTGATGCGCTCGGGCCTGCGCTACCTCGCCGAGGAGCGCCTCATCGAGCGGGCGGGCACGCTGGGCGAAGAGCTCCGCGAGCGGCTGCGGCGCGACGTGGTGGAGGCCTTCCCGGCGCTGTTCCTGGAGGTGCGGGGACAGGGCTACATGAACGGCGTCGAGCTGACCGAGCGCGCCTCGCACGGCCTGTCCCGGCTGCGCCAGTGCCTGCTCGAGGCCGGTGTCTTCGTCGAGTTCATGGCGGGCGCGGGCAGGCGCTCCCACGGGCTGCGCTACCTGTTCCCCGCCATGCGCGTGGCCCCGCCGCTCATCGCGAACGACGAGGACCTGCGCCGCATCGTCGAGCGCATCCGCGAAGGGGCTCGGCGCTTCGTGGAGGCGGGGCCATGAGGCTGGAGTCCCCCGCGTCAGCGCCCCGGCGCCACCGGGTGGAGCACGTGGACACCGATGCGTCGGGCGTCGTGCACTTCTCGCGGTACGCGTCGCTGCTGGAGACGGCGGCGCTGGAGGAGCTGGAGCGGCGCGGCTCGGACCTCGTGAAGCTGGAGGGCCAGGGCCTGGATCTGCGCGTGCGCGAGCTGCGCATCCGCTACCGCGAGGCCGCGCGCTTCCAGGACTGGCTGCGGTTGGAGGCCCGGCTGGAGCACGTGGGCCCCGCGAGTCTGAAGCTGGGCGTGGCGGTCTACCGCGAGGGCCCCGCGCCCGAGCCGGTGCTGCTCGCCTCCGGAAGTCTGGACCTGGCTGTCGTCAATCGTGAGAGCGGAGACCCCACATGCCTTCCCCCGAACCTCAGCAGCGCCCTCGAGCGGTCCCCGTCCCCCTGAACAAGGCGGAGCGTCAGCCCAGGCCCCTGGGCTTCACCGCGCTGCGCGAGTGGCTGCGGCACCGCCACCCGATGATCCTGTTGGACCGCATCGTCGACCACGAGCCGGGCAGCTTCCTGGAGGCGCTCGTCTCCATCTCCGGGAACCTGGACTGCATCGCGGGCCACTTCCCCGAGCGCGCCATCTACCCCGGCAGCAACCTCATCCAGGCCTTCGCCCAGGCAGGCATCATCCTCTACCAGATGAGCACCTCGCCCCTGGCCGAGGACGAGCTGACCTTGATCGGCTCGGTGGAGAGCCGCTTCCTCCAGGTCGTCGTGCCCGGGGACCAGGTGGTGCTGCGCGTCCAGGTGAACCGGCTCGCCGGAGGGCTGTTCGTCTACTCGGGCAAGGCGATGGTGGGCACGCGCTGGGTGGCGGCGTTCCGCGCGAGCCTCATCCGCGCCAAGGTCTCCGAGCTGGGCTCGCCGCTATGGTAGCGCCCGTCGCGGTGACAGGGGCCGCGTGGAGCACGGCCCTGGGCCATGGGCTCGACGACGTGTGGCGGCGATTGCTCGCGGGTGAGCATGGCTTCGTCGAGGTGGCCTCTCCGCATCGGCTTCGCAACACGCTGGCCGCGGTCATTCCCTCGCGTGGGGAGGGCCCCGCGCCCCGACTGCGGCGGCTCGCGGTGGAGACGCTCGGTCGCGCGGTGGGCGAGGCCGGGCTGGAGGCGAGCGGCGAGGCGACGCGGTTGGTCCTGGGCACGAGCCTGGGCGCGTGGCTCGACGACGAGGGGGAGTGGACGGCGCCGCTCCACGCCTGGGCGGACGAGGTGGCTCGGGCGGTGGGCGCGCGGGAGCGGCCCGTGAGTCTCTCCACGGCGTGCTCCTCGGGGGCGGACGCCCTCCTCGTCGGGGCGGAGCTCATCCGCTCCGGGGCCGCGGAGGTGTGCGTCTGCGGCGGGGTGGATGTCATGACGCCGAGCAAGCGGCTGGCGCACTCGGCGCTCTCCACCATGTCCCCCACCCGCTCGCGCGCCTTCGACACGCGGCATGACGGCATGCTGCTGGGCGAGGGCGCGGGGTTCCTCGTGCTGGAGTCGCTGGAGCACGCGCGGGCGCGCTCGGCGTCGCTGCTCGCGCTCTTCCGGGGCGCGGGCTCGGCCAACGACGCGGCGAGCATGACGTCGCCGGACCCGGCGGCGCTGGGGGCGCGGCTGGCGATGGAGCGGGCGCTCCAGGACGCGCGGGTGTCGCCTCGGGACATCGGGGTCATCAACGCGCATGGCTCGGCGACGCCGGCGAATGACCGCGCGGAGGCGGAGGCGTTCCGGGCGCTCTTCGGGACGGGGCCGCGTCCGTGTGTCTTCGCGACGAAGGGGGCCTTCGGACACACGTTGGGGGCCACGGGGGCCATGGAGGCGATTGCGCTCATCCTCGCGCTGCGCGAGGGCGTGGTGCCGCCCATCGTCGGACTGGAGCAGCCGGATGAGGATTTCCCCTGCCCGCTCCCCGTGGGGCGGCCGGTGCGGCACGAGGAGCGGCTCGGCCTGAGCCTCACGCTCGGCTTCGGTGGGTTCGATACCGCGCTCGTCTTCGAGGCGTCGCGATGAACCCGACGACCTCGCTGGTGCTCCGTGGCGGCGCGCGGGCGTGCGGTGGCGGGGCGAACCCCTACGTGGCGCGAGTGAAGGGTTCCGTGCGCTACGCGGACCCGATGGCGTGGACGCTGGTGCTCGCGGTGGGAGAGGTCCTCGAGTCGCTGGGGGAGGACTTCCGCGCCTCGGCGGACCGGTGCTCGCTCATCCAGGTGGGCCCCGAGGCGCCGCCGGAGGCCATGTCGAGCGCCGCCAGGGAAGCCTTGCGTGGCTTCGCATCGCCCATCCGGTTCCCCGCCGCGCCGCCGAGCGCGCCGACGGGGCTGGCGTGCATCGTCCACGGGATCCGCGGCCCGACGCTGGCATTGACGTTGCCCGTGGCGGAGGGAGCCGGACTCGCGCTGTCTCTCTCCACAGCTTGGCTCACACGCGGTGTCGTCGATTACGCGCTCATCGCGACGGCGGCCTCGGTGCCCGGCGAGGAGCCCCGCGCCGCATGCGTGGTGCTCTCACACGGCGAAGGTCCTCCCGTGGACCCGGCGCGGCTGGTCCAGTCCCTTCTGTTCTCCAGGTGATGCCCCATGACCGAGCTCGCTGACATCCCGCTCTCCTCCATCCAAGCGTTCCTGGACCGCGTCCGGGACCTGACCTGTGAGACAGGCACGTCCACGCGGCACCGGGTGGAGTCACTCGCGGAGGCGTGGCGAGCCCATGGACTGAGGCCCGGCGATGTCGTCCTCCTGGCCCTGCCGAACGGAGCGGAGCTGCTCACGCAGCTCTTCGCCATCCTCGCCGCCCGGGGCGTGCCCGCGCTGGTGTCGCCTTCCGCGCCCGCATTGCGACAACAAACCCTCGTGGAGGCACTCCCGGCACGCGCGCTCGTGACGATGCGCCGCCCCGCGCCGCTGGCTCACGATGCGGACCGCTTCCACCTGGGAGGCGCGGAGGTCGCCCTGTTCTCCGAGGCACAACCTCCCGGCGCCCAGCCTGGAGAGATGGTGCTGCTCACCTCGGGCACGTCGGGCTTCGCCAGCGGCTGCGTGTTCGACCTGGAGGCGCTCTTCCGCAACGCCCGTCGTCACTCGGACGCCGTGGGCCTGCGTGCGGGCGACACCGTGCTGGTGAACCTTCCGCTCTACTACTCGTACTCGATGGTGGCCCAGGCCTTCGCCTCGCTGCTCCGCGGCGCGGACCTGGTCATCAGCGGACCGCCCTTCCAGCCCGCGGCTTATCTGCGACTGCTCGCCGAGCAGGGCATCACCGTGTCCGCCCTCACGCCCCTCCTGGTGCGCGCGCTGCTCCAGCAAGGTGGCGCCTTCCCCGAGGGTCTGCGCTCGCTCGGCGTCGGCGGCGACGTGCTCTCCCCCGAGCACGTGGAGCAGCTGCTCCGCCTGCGTCCACGCGGAGAGCTGTACCTCACCTATGGGCTGTCCGAGGCCGGTCCCCGGGTCGCGACCCTCTCGGCCCACGCGGAGCCCGCGCACCGTTACGCCTCCGTGGGACGGCCCCTCCCCGGCACGCAGGTGTCGCTCGTCCCCCGAGGCCCCGGGGGACAGAAGGAGCTGCTGGTCTCCTCGGACACGCTGATGAAGCGGCGCATCGGCCTGGTGGAGGGCGACAAGCTGCACGCGTGGCGCGGTCCGCGGCTGCTCGCCACCGGCGACATCTTCGACATCGACGCGGACGGCTACCTGTACTTCCAGGGGCGGCTCTCCGACTTCCTCGTCCGGGGCAGCGAGAAGATCTGCATGGCCTCCGTCCGGCGCCTGGCCACCACGCTCCCGGGCGTGCTCACCGCGCGCACCCAGGTCGTCTCCGGCACCGAGGGAGATGACTACGAGATGATCCTCACCGTGGCCGACGAGGGCCGACCCCTGGAGCACGTGTCCGAGGCGCTCTCGCGGCTCCTGCGACTCGCCGAGCGCCCCCGACGCATCCAGGTCGTCTCCGCCGACGGCAACACCGCCGCCCTGCACAAGTGAGCGGCTGACGCCACGCGCGTCGCCCCCAACCCGTCCCA
>NZ_SRLW01000307.1:0-11915 GCF_006518215.1 Myxococcus sp. AB025B | reverse complement strand
CTTCGCGGTGGCGGGAGGAGGCGTCGCCGGGGTCGCCTCGGTCCGGGCGGCCCTGCGGGCGCGCTCGGCGGACCAATGGTCGATGGCCTTCAGCGACTCCTTGAAATCGAACGGCCGCAGGGAGGGCTGGCGGCGTGGATGCTGCGGTTCGCGTTGTGGACGCTGCGAGGCGTCAATGCCTGGGAGGTGCGTCCGGGGGCGCTGGTCCACAGGTCGCGAGGGCTGGGACGCATTCACACGGTGCGCTATCCGGTGGAGCGGCTCGAGGTGACGCGGCGCCGTCAGGGTTCGGAGGACGGAGGGGACATCGTGTTCTCGCTGTGGCTGCGGTCGGCCGAGGGCTCGTTCGAGTTGATGCGGGACACGGTGGACCGGAGGCTGGTGGAGCACCTGGGGCACTGGCTCGCGCATCGGCTGGATGTGCCCCTGCGGCTCAAGGCGTTGGGGGCGGGGTGGGAGGATTCGGTGACGAGAAGACTCGACGCGTGACGGGGGTGCCCGCAGAATCGCGCGCGTGAGAGCGCTGGGGGAGTCGCGATGATGACGGTTCAGGAGTTGCGTGCGTTGAGTTCGCGGCTGACCGAGGCCTTCTTCTGCAAGCAGGTGGGGCCGTTCGTGTTGGTGCAGAAGCCGCCCAGTCCGGTGATGGCGCAGCTGGCGCTGAAGATGGGCGCGGCGCGCACGACGATGGCGCGGGACATCCCCAGCCTGGAGCGACAGCAGGTGGCGCTGTGGCTGCACTTCGACGCGCTCACGGTGGCGACGTTGCCGCCGGTGGGCGGGCAGGACGTGCTCACGGTGGGGCGGCAGCCGGACTGCGACCTGGTGGTCAACGAGCCCTCGGTGTCCAAGCGTCACGCGAAGCTGTGTTGGTGGGGGCCGTCCGCGGGTTGCACGGTGGTGGACCTCAAGTCGAGCAACGGCACGTTCGTGAACGCCCAGGAGGTGGAGTCCGGGGGGGAGATGCACCTGCGGGACGGAGACCTGCTGGGGTTCGGCGACGCGACGTTCGCGTACCTGCTGGCGCCGTCCTTCTACGCGAAGATGAAGCGCGTCGGGACGTGAGGCGGAGTCAGCGCGACACGCGTCCGCCTATCTCCGGGAGGCGCTCGTAGGTTCGCAGGAGCGCCTCCAGGTGGGCGGGGTTGTCGTAATCGAGGGGTGTGTCCGTCAAGCGCACCACCCACCCACCCGAGGCCGTGCGCCGTGCGCGTGTGAGCAGCGCGGCATCGTAGCGAGGGTCTGGGAACCCAAGCATGCTCGCGGTTGCCGCGGACCAGTAGTTCACCCATCCGAGGTAATGCGGGAGCTCGGGGGCGCGGAGGTTCCAGGGCAGGTGGAGCATGGGGAGCCCACGGCGCGAGCGCTCAGGCCCATCGGGTGAGCGACGGAACTGTTCGGAGATTTCCAGGCCGTAGTCATCCGGCGACGCATGTCCCCAGTAGGCCTGGGCACCTTCCGCCACGGCCTCGAGCACGTCCGTCGCCGCCTGGGGGCCCGCGACATCCAGTGGCAGATTGGCATGCACCTCGAAGCTTGCCTGACCACCAGGACCAAGGCGTGCTGATTTCTGGCGACCCGAAATCATGACCGGGTGACGCTCGTCTCCGTTGCACAAGAAGGGGAGCGGCTCCTCTTTCGTCGCTTCCGAGAGCCATTCGTCGCGACGCGGCAACAGGGACATCTGGCGCGTCTTGGTGACGGTCTGCTCCAGCCGGAGCCCAGACAACGCGCGCTCCATCCCGCGGACCACGGCGAGTGCACGGCCGTCGGTTCGCTCGAAGGTCGTTCCATGCGTGATGAGGACGAGTTGCTTGTTCTGGGTCATCGTGGGCACCCCGTGACGACGATTTCGAGGGCGGGGTCCTTGCTGAGCAGGGCCCGCCGGTGCTCCGGGGTGCTCACGCCAACGATGAATCCGTATCCGCAGGCATTCGCGGTATCGAGTTCCTTTTGCAGTTGCACGAGTTCCTTCGCGAGTTCCTGCTCCTGGATGAAGCCATTGTACGTGTCGAAGCGGTGGGTCTTGATTTCCCACAGCACGCGCGCGCCGACTTGCAGTGCATCGAAGCGAATCCCGTTCACGCTCACGTCCATGCCGGGGTACCGATTGGGTGGGAAGCTGTCGGCACAGGCATTGTGGGCCACATCCTTGGAGGCACGTGGCACGGGAACGGGCTCGCAGTGGGGATGGCGCGAGCGGCCCACGGGCAGAGGTGGCACAGGCGGCTGTGCGCCCTGTTCGGAAGGGTCCCGCCCGGGCTTCTGGTGGCCTTCGGCTGCTCCGAGCGCCTGGGTCGCTCCGGAGGTGTCGCCCGCTTCCTCGGCGTAGCGGTGTCGTAGCTCATGCACCTCCAGTGCATCGTGAATGGCCGCGGCGACCACCACGACACCCAGGACGATGATGGTGCCCACGATGATTTCGGGAGCCGCCAGGACACAGAGCCCGAGCGCCACGGCGGCGGCGCCAGTGGAGGCCACCGAGCATCTGCCCGTGGTGTCACGGAATTCGAGCCGGTCATGGTCAAGGGCCCGATAGCACCGCTCCGCGAGCAGGGGCCACGGCTGGGAGGCTTCGCGAACGGCGCACCGGCCCTGGTCCATCCACGGCAGCGAGGCCGCTCGCTGGAGATTGGCGAGCCGTGGGCTCCGGGACGTGCGCTCCCGAGGCCCAGGTGCCGACGTCGCGCAGGCCGACAGGAGCAGCACAACCACGGCGCAGGCGCCGAATCGCAAGGCGACGTCCTTTCGGGGGCAAGGTGTGCTCCATGCTACCGCCAGCGTCAGCCGCCTCGCGCCAGTTTCGTGAGCAGGAGGTGGACCGCCGGTAGGATGCCGCGTGGGCTCGCGGATGTGCCCGGCAGGAGGACTCTGCTGGCGCCGCCCCTCTACGCGAAGATGAAGCGCGTCGGGACGTGAGGCGGAGTCAGCGCGACACGCGTCCGCCTATCTCCGGGAAGCGCTCGTAGGTTCGCAGGAGCGTCTCCAGGTGGGCGGGGTTGTCCAGGTCGAGTGGAGCCTCGGTGAGTTGCACGAGCCACCCGCCCGACTCCGTACGACGCGCTCGCGACAGCAACTCGGCGTCGAGCGAAGGGTCCGGGAACCCGAGGGCTCGCACGGCGTCTGCGGACCAGTAGTTCAACCATCCCAGGTGATAGGGAATCTCGGGCAGACGGATGTGCTGGAAGAGCTTCAGGGCAGGCAGTCCCCGGCGAGGCGCGGGAGGTCCCTCCCGTGTGGGGGCTGTCTGGAACGCGATGTCCAGTGTGGCGTCATCCGGTGTCGCATGACCCCAGAAGGCTTGTACGCCCTCGGCCACGGCTTCGAGCACGGCTGATGCGGCAGTGGCGACCGTCGCATCCAGCGGCAGCTTCGCATGGACCTGGAGTTGTGGCCGCCTCCCCGGGCTCACGTTCGCTGAGCGGAGGCGTCCCGAAATGATGACCGGGTGACGCTCGTCGCCGTTGCAGACGAACGGGAACTCGCCGCGCGTGCTCGCCTCGGTCAACCACTCATCGCGTTGAGGCAAAGCGGCGAGCCGTCGGCTCTCGGTGACCGTCCGATCCAAGCGCAAGCCGGGCAAGGCGTGCTCCAGCCCCTGGACGGTGGCGAGCGGCCGTGGGTCGGCACCTGTGAGCGCCGGCGCGTAGACATTGAGGATGAGAGGGCTCTGCGGGGTCATCTCTGGCATCCGGTGACGACGACCGTGAAGTTGGAGTCCTGTTTGAGCAGCGCGTCCCGGTGTGCCTCGGTGCTCACGCCAACGACAAAGTCGTATCCACAGTCGATGGCCGTGTCTCGCTCCTTGCTCAGTTGCACGAGTTCCTTCGCGAGCTCCTGCTCCTGGATGAAGCCATTGTACGTGTCGAAGCGGTGGGTCTTGATTTCCCACAGCACGCGCGCGCCGACTTGCAGTGCATCGAAGCGAATCCCGTTCACGCTCACGTCCATGCCGGGGTACCGATTGGGTGGGAAGCTGTCGGCGCAGGCATTGTGGGCCACATCCTTGGAGGCACGTGGCACGGGAACGGGCTCGCAGTGGGGATGGCGCGAGCGGCCCACGGGCAGAGGTGGCACAGGCGGCTGTGCGCCCTGCTCCTCGGGATTCCGCTCAGGCTTCCGGTTGCCTTCGGCTGCTCCGAGCGCCTGGGTCGCTCCGGAGGTGTCGCCCGCTTCCTCGGCGTAGCGGTGTCGTAGCTCATGCACCTCCAGTGCATCGTGAATGGCCGCGGCGACCACCACGACACCCAGGACGATGATGGTGCCCACGATGATTTCGGGAGCCGCCAGGACACAGAGCCCGAGCGCCACGGCGGCGGCGCCAGTGGAGGCCACCGAGCATCTCCCCGTGGTGTCGCGGAACTCGAGTCGTTCATGGTCAAGGGCCCGATAGCACCGCTCCGCGAGCAAGGGCCACGGCTGGGAGGCTTCGCGAACGGCGCACCGGCCCTGGTCCATCCACGGCAGCGAGGCCGCTCGCTGGAGATTGGCGAGCCGTGGGCTCCGGGACGTGTGCTCCCGAGGCCCAGGTGCCGACGTCGCGCAGGCCGACAGGAGCAGCACAACCACGGCGCAGGCGCCGAATCGCAAGGCGAAGTCCTTTCGGGGGCAAGGTGTGCTCCATGCTACCGCCAGCGTCAGCCGCCTCGCGCCAGTTTCGTGAGCAGGAGGTGGACCGCCGGTAGGATGCCGCGTGGGCTCGCGGATGTGCCCGGCAGGAGGACATCAGACGTGGAAGCGACGTCGGACGACTTTGGACCGCCGAGAGACGAGCAGGAAATCTCCGCCGTGTCGGACATCTTGATGCATGCCTATGCCATGACGCCCGCGGACTGTGCCGCGTGGCGACAGCGCCTGGACTCCAACGACCTCCGACTGCTGCGCGAAGGTGGCAAGGTCGCCGGTACCCTGGTCTCCATCCGCAAGGGACAGTGGTTCGGCGGACGCAGCGTGCCCGTCGTCGGCGTGGGCGGCGTGGGCGTCTCCCCTGTCCACCGCGGACAGGGCACCGCCAGTCGCCTGATGACCCGGCTGGTCCAGGAGGCCCGTGCCTCCGGTGCCGCGCTGTCCATCCTGTACCCCGCGACCCAGCCGCTCTACCGGCGCGCCGGCTACGAACAGGCTGGAGCCCGCTATGAGATCCGCGTGCAGATGGCCGCGCTCGAGATGGGCGAGCGCACGCTGTCACTCCGCGCCATCGAGCCGCGCGATGAGGCCGCCATCACTGCCTGCTACAACCGCGAGGCGAGCCTCCGCCCGGGCTGGTTGGACCGCAGCGAGTTCTCGTGGACCCGCGTGCGCAACCCCCGCTCCGAGCAGGTCCACGGCTATCTCGTCGAGGGTGCCTCCGGCATCGAGGGCTACGTCTACCTCGCGCGCAGGCCCCTCAAGGATTTGCGCCAGGAACTGGCCCTGACCGACCTGGTCGCCAGCACCCCGGCGGCGGCGCGCAGGCTCCTGCGCTTCCTCGGTGACCACCACTCCCTGGGCACGGAGGTCGTCTGGTACGGCGGCCCGGACGACCCGTTCCTCCTGCTGCTTCGCGAGCAGTCGTACACCGTGAAGGTCTACATGCACTGGATGGCGCGCGTGCTCGACGTGCGGCGCGCGCTCGAGTCGCGAGGCTGGACGCCGGGGCTGTCCGGCTCGCTGCACCTCGAGGTGGCCGACGAGCTGTTCGAGGAGAACCGCGGTCGCTTCGTGCTCGACGTCCAGGACGGCGTGGGCCGCGTGACGCGCGGAGGCGAGGGCCGGCTGAAGCTGGACATCCGCCAGCTCGCGACGCTGTACACGGGCTTCCAGTCCGCGGCCGCGCTGCGCTCGGTGGGGCTCGTGGAGGCGGATGACGCCTCGGTGCGCTCGGCGATGGCCCTGTTCGGCGGCCCCCAGCCGTCCCTGCGCGACATGTTCTGACACGGCAGGCCCGCCAGGGGCCCGGGTGGCTACCGCCCCGAGGGCAGGAGGTGGTAGGAGCCCGGGACCTCATTCGTGGAGGAGCGGTCCATGCGGGCGTTCGTCACCGGCGGTTCCGGTTTCGTGGGCAGGTATCTCCTGGCGGCGCTCAAGTCGCGCGGCGAGCCGGCGCGTGCCCTGGCGCGCTCGCCCGCCGCCATGTCCACCGTGGCGGCCGCCGGCGGCGAGCCCTTCGAGGGTGACCTGTCCGACGTGGACGTCCTCGCGCGCGGCATGCGGGGCTGCGACACCGTCTTCCACGCGGCCGCGCTGGTGAAGTCGTGGGCCCCTCGCTCGGAGTACTACGAGGCCAACGTGCGCGGCACGGAGCGTGTCCTCGAGGCCGCGCGCGCAGCAGGGGTGCGGCGCTTCGTGCACGTCAGCACGGAGGCGGTGCTCGCGGACGGCACGCCCCTGGTGAAGGCCAACGAGTCCTGGCCGCTCCCCGAGCGTCCCATCGGCGACTACCCGTCCACCAAGAACGAGTCCGAGCGCCGGGTGCTGAGCGTGAACTCGGCGGACTTCACCACCGTGGCGGTGCGGCCCCGGTTGGTGTGGGGACTGGGGGACACGTCGGTGCTGCCGCAGATGGTGGACGCGGTGCGCACCAAACGTTTCAAGTGGGTGGGAGACGGGCGCTACCTGAGCTCCACCTGCCACGTGGTCAACTGCGTGGAGGGCATGCTGCTGGCCGCGGAGAAGGGGCGGGGCGGCGAGGCGTACTTCCTCACCGACGGGGAGCCCGTGGTGTTCCGGGACTTCGTCACCGCGATGCTCAAGACGCAGGGCGTGGACCCTGGCACGAGCACGATTCCGTACGGTCTGGCGGCGGTGGTGGCCACGGTGGCGGACCTCGTGTGGGGGACCTTCGGGCTCCCGGGCCGGCCGCCGCTCAGCCGCGCCGAGGTGCTGCTCATCGGCCGCGAGGTGACGGTGAGCGACGAGAAGGCCCGCCAGGAGCTGGGCTACGAGGGGCGGATGCCGCGCGCCATGGGACTGAAGGAGATGGAAGCGGCGTTCCAGGAGAAATCGTCACAGGCCGCCTGAGGCGCGCCGGGTGCGTGTGCGGTAGCCTTGTGGGCGGCCAGTGCACCGGGAGGATGGGCCATGCGTAGGTTCGAGTTCGTCGAGGGAACCAGCTCCAAGTTCTGGCAGCCGGAGGTTCAGGGCAACGTCTTCATCGTCACCTTCGGCCGCATCGGCACCGCCGGGCAGCGCAAGGAGAAGGCCTTCGCCGACGCCGCGAGCGCGCAGAAGGAGTACGACAAGAAGGTCGCCGAGAAGGTGCGCGAGGGCTATCAGGAGGTGACGGAAGGGGGCGCTCCCGCCGCCGCCGTGGCCGCGCCTCCCGCCGCGCCGAAGCAGACGCCGCTGCCGCGCCGCGTGCCCGTGGCCACGCCGACGCAGGCGACGCTGGACGACGCCGCCGAGGCGCTCGCGGGGCTCCGCGCCCGCCTGGGCTGGCGCAGCTGGGAGGTCACCTCGCGCGCCCGTCGCGCGCGCAGGGCGCTCAGGGCCCTGGGCGGCGTGGACCCGGCCGCGCACGCGCAGCTGGCGCCCGTCTTCGAGGCGCTGATGAAGCGCGTGGTGGCGACTCCGAAGGAGGGGCGCTTGCCGCTGCGCCACGCGCTGGGGCTGTTGAGCGAGCTGGACGTGGCTGCCTTCAGCCGCGCGGTGGCGCTGTGGAAGTCCGCGCCGGAGTCGGGCGAGCTGGGCATGGTGCGCCGCGCGGAGTCGCTGGGCGAGCCGGAGCTGGCGCTGCGGCTGGGGCTGCTGTTGGCGGAGCGTCCCGGGTTCAAGGGCAGCGCCTCCGAGGAGGGCTGGGCGAAGCGCTGGGGGCAGTTGCGGCCGCACGTGGAGAAGAAGCTGTCCGAGTCCGGCGGCTCGCTGTCCGAGTGGGTCAAGGGCGTGAACGCGGGAAGCGAGACGCCGCTGGCGGGACGACTCTCCCGGCTGGAGGCCTGAGGCGCGACATGCTGGATGGGGGACGCGGCGGCACATGACACCCAGGGTTCTCATCGTCGTCGGCTTCATCGCCGCGCTGGGTGGGGTTCTGTACCTGACCTCGGAGCGGGGGCCCCGGTCGACGGAGGTCCCGGAGGCGGGGACGCCGCTGCCCACCTCGGTGTCCCGGCCCTCGAGGCCGGGCAAGGTGGTGGACGTCACCTTCCTCTACAGCACGGAGAAGAAGGACTGGGTGGAGGCGGCGGCGCGGGACTTCGAGCGCACGCACCCGTCCATCCGTCTGACGTTGGTGGGGCGAGGCTCGCTGGAGGCCGCGCAGGCCATCCTGGAGGGCCGTGAGCAGCCCACGGTGTGGAGCCCTGCGGACAGCGCGGTGTTGCGGATGCTCGCGTCGGACTGGGCGACGGACGCCACGCGTCGGCCGTTGTTCGCGGAGGCCGGTGAGCAGGCGCCGCGTCCGCTGGTGATAACTCCGTTGGTGTTCGTGGTGTGGGCGGACCGGGCGGAGGTGCTGCGCAAGGCGAGTGGTGGCGGCGCGGTGTCGTGGAAGGTCCTCCAGAAGGCGGTGACGAGCCCTCGGGGCTGGCCGGCGATTGGGGGCAAGGGGGAGTGGGGGTTGGTGAAGCTGGGCCACACGGACCCGACGCGCTCGAACTCGGGGCTGCAGGCGTTGCTGCTTGCGACGCTGGAGTACCACGGCAAGCGGGGTGGGCTCACGGTGGAGGACCTGCTGGACCCGGGGTACCAGGATTGGATGAAGGCATTGGAGCGGGGGGTGACGCGCTTCGAGGCCTCGACGGGGACCTTCATGGCGGACATGGTCCGCTTCGGGCCTTCGCGCTACGACATCGCGGTAGTGTACGAGAACCTGGCGATTGCGCAGGTGTCGCAGGCGCAGGGGCGGTGGGGTGAGCTGAAGGTGTCGTATCCCGCGCTCACGTTGTGGAGCGACCACCCGGCGGCGGTGCTGCAGGGCGACTGGGTGACGCCCGCGCAGAAGGAAGCGGCGCTGGAGTGGCTGCGCTATCTGCACAGCCGGCCCGTGCAGGAGCGGGCGCTCCAGTTCGGCTTCCGGCCGGCGGACCCGGCGGTGCCGTTGAAGACCGAGGACCCGGACAATCCGTTCACGCGGCTGGCGTCCCACGGAGTTCAAGTGGACGTGCCGCCCGTGGCGGAGGTGCCCGAGGGCCCCGTGGTCAGGGATTTGTTGATGCTCTGGTCGCGCGTGCTGACGTCGGGCCGGTAGGGACAGCGTCTACCGCGTCGGCAGCTCGCGGAAGGTGAGGCCCTCCAGGGCGAGTTGGCTCACTGCATCGCGAAACCGCTCCGTGCAGATGACCATCGTGGCGAAGTCGCCCAACCGGAACAGGTCCGCCTCGGTGGGGAGGGTGGCTGCCTCCAGGATGGGCGCATCGGGCCAGCGGAAGGACTGGCGTCCGCAGGTTGCGCAGGCCGGAGGCGTGTCCGCGGGGAGGCTGCTCGGGTGCAGCCGGCCTGTCGGTCGAAGCTGAAGCTCCAGCAACTCGGGTGGGTTCTTCTGCCGGTGTCGGAGCTCGGTGCGGCAGCCGACGAGTCCACGGACTCCGGCAGCGCGAAGTTGTTCCAGGACCTCCGACCGGAGGAGGAGTCTGATTCCTCCGACCCAGGCCAGTGGACCGAAGGCGCCGAAGGCCTGACCCACCAGCGGGCCGAAGTGCGTGCCGGGTGGAAGCTCCGCTTGGGGAGGTAACAAGGGACGCACCAGCTCGCGCAGTCGGTTGAGCTCGGCGAGAGGTTCCGGTCGAGGTCGCTCGAATGCGCGGTGCTCGGCGAGGCCCGAGAGGTCGACGGAGGGATGGTCATGCCCCACGTCGCTCCAGGTGGCGCCGCACGCAGGGCACTTCACTCCGGGAAGTCGCCACCGATGCGTCGCATCGACTTCCCCGCCGTGCTTCGCGGTGGCCGCCCTGTCCTCGCCCAACAAGAAGTAACGGCTCATGCGTGCCTAGGCTCCTGGGCGGGAATAGTAGGGCTGGATGGGACCTCCGATGAGGTCGAATCGATGAATCAGCTCTCCCGCATGCCGGAAGATCTCCTCGGGACTTGCCCTGGGAGAGGTTCGGATGAAGTCACGCCACGCATCGTTCCAGGCTCCGCCTCGCCCCGTGCCGTCATGGATTCGCCTGTGCACGTGAAGGGGAATGGGCATCGTGTAGCTGTGAATCTTGACGCCTTGTTGCTCGAACCAGTCGGCGAGGTCTCGGGCCTGGGGGAAGATGTGGTGTTTCTCCCATCGCCCCGGAGTGAGCTGGCGTGAAGGCGGAATGAGCGTCGCTGGAGCGCCATTCCAGTTCGGGAAGACCATGACCGCGCCTGGTGGGAGTTGTTGGGCTCCGCCCCAGTTCCGCCTGGGCCCTCTGCCTGGAGCCGCGCTCGCCGCAGGTGGACGCGCCGGAGGGAAGCGCGCCAGCTCGATGTCTCCGGGAGCGCGTTCGCAGGGGTAGAAGCCGCAGGCTTCGCCCAGACACAGGAGGGAGACGCACTGGTCTTCCTCGGGTGTGTGGCATTCCACCTCGGCTGCGTCCCAGGCCTGCTGCATGGGTGGCTTGCCGAGGGTGGTGCAGCCTGACAATGACGCGAGGACCAACGCAACCAGAGGGGCGTGCAGGGTTCGCATGGGTTGGCATGGTACGAGGGGCATCTGTCATGCCCTCGAGAAGGAGGGCAGCGCACGACGCTTCACAGTCCCATCGTCGAGCAGTGCGCCCCGTGCTGGACGCCCTGGCTTCCGGATGCACTCGCGACCACCTTGGCTGCGAGCGAGGGGAGGGGGCATGAGGGCGTTGGCATCCTGGACATGGAAGGTGTTGGGGTTGGTGTTGCTCCTGGGCGGAAGTGGAGCCCGTGCGTTCAATGACGCGGACGCGCTGAAGGTGGTGGGGTTCGCGCGCACGCAGCTTCGGAAGTCCGCGTCCGCCATGCCGAACGAGACGCGCTCTCCGAAGGCCTCACGCGCGGATGGGACGTGGACGACGGTGGCCAACACGGACGAGGTCGCGTGGACGCAGGGCTTCTTCCCAGGCGGCCTGTGGCAGCTCTATCAGGTGGGGCTGGAGCCCTCGTGGCAGAGCAAGGCCGACCGATGGACGCGGCCCCTGGAGGTCCAGAAGACGAACCGGAAGACGCATGACCTGGGCTTCAAGATGTTCCTCAGCTTCGGCAATGCCTACCGGCTCACCGGAGACGCCTACTACCGCGACGTGTTGCTGACCTCCGCCGAGTCCCTGGCGGCCCGCTACAACACGCGCATCGGCATCATCGATTGTTGTGACTGGAACTCCGCGTGGGACGTGCCGCTCGTCACGGACACGATGATGAACCTGGAGCTGCTCCTGTGGGCGTCGGCGAACGGCGGGCGCGCGGAGCTGCGCACCATGGCCGTCAACCATGCGCTCACCACGCTGCGAGACGCGGTGCGCCCGGATGGCAGCTCGTTCCACTATGTGGACTACAACGCCGCCACCGGCGCCATCCGCTCCAAGGGCACCTTCCAGGGGTACTCCACCAACTCCACCTGGGCCCGCGGCCACGCGTGGCTCATCCACGGGTACACCATGGTCTACCGATACACAGGGGACTCTCGGATGCTGGCCGCCGCGCGGAAGGTGACGGACTGGTACCTGTCGCGTGTGCCGACGGACATGGTGCCCAAGTGGGACTTCGATGCGCCAGGAACGCAGAAGGACTCCTCTGCCGCGGCCATCGTCGCCTCGGCGCTGCTGGAGCTGAGTCAGCTGGAGACGGATGCCGCGCGCAAGACGCGCTACCGCGACGCCGCCCTGCGCACGCTCGACACCCTGGTGTCTCCCGCGTACTTCGCGCAGGGCACCAACAGCCCGGGACTGCTGCTGCATGGCGTCGGACACCTGCCCGCGAACCAGGAGGTCGACGTCAGCCTCATCTACGGCGACTACTACTTCCTGGAGGCGGTGCTGCGCTTCAATCCCAACCCTCCCTAC
>NZ_SRLW01000306.1:0-11920 GCF_006518215.1 Myxococcus sp. AB025B | reverse complement strand
CCTCCCGCCCCGTCCGGCACACACGTCCCCACGGGCACGTCCCGGTCACCCGTGACACCCGGAACCACCGCCTCCGGCGCGGTGTCCCAGCCTGGAACCCAGGCCGCTCCTCCTCCGGCCGAGAGCGCCCCTGCCCCCACGCCCGCGAAGGCCGGCTCGGGTAAGCTGGCCGACGACAGGAACTAGGACCTCCATGCGTGCCCCGCTCACCCTCTTCGTGCTGCTCGCCGCCGCGCCCGTGCTCGCGCAGGACAAGTCCGCGAGCACCGCCCAGCAGACCTCGGCCACCACCGAGGCCGCCGCCGCGAAGAAGGCACCTCGCAAGGTCATCCGCCTGGACGCGCTCACCGTCGAGGGACGCATCCAGAAGCCCCAGGCCTTCTACATCCTCCCCCGCTCCAACCTGAGCTTCGACGAGCTCAACCGCACGGAGAGCTTCGTGCCCAAGGTCGAGAAGAGCGTCGAGCAGGAGCCCTTCTAGTCCATGGCAGCCCCTTCGCCAGCCAAGCTGCTCCGCGTCGGCCTCATCCAGAACGGCCAGATCGTCGAGGAGCACCACGTCCGTCGTGAGACCGTCACCATCGGCCACGACGCGCGCAACACCATCGTCCTGCCCGCCTCGGACGACAGGCCCGCGCGCTTCAGCGTCTTCGAGAACCAGGGCCAGCAGTTCCAGCTCGTCATCAACGAGTCCATGAAGGGCCGCGTCAACCTGGGCTCGTCCGACGTGGACTTCGATGCGCTGCGCTCCCAGGGGCTCGCCTCGCGCCGCGGAGACCTCTACGTCCTGCCCCTGCAGGAGACCGCCCGCGGCAAGGTGGAGCTGGGCGACGCCACCCTCTTCTTCCAGTTCGTCGCGCCCCCCGCCGAGGAGGAGCGTCCGCTGCTCCCCTCGGACGTGCGCGTCAGCCGCTGGAAGACGATGGACCGCGTCTTCTTCGGCATCCTCGCCATCTCGCTCCTGGTCCACTTCTCCGGCGCCGCCATCATCCTCTCCGCCGAGGCCCCCAAGGAGCAGGAGCTGGCGTTGGATCAGCTCGATGACCGCTTCGTGCGCGCCATCATCCCCCAGCGCCCCATCGAGCCGCCCAAGCCCACCGCGCCCGGCCCCGCCGAGGCCGCCAAGGAAGAGCCCAGGACGGCCGAGGCCGCCACCGACAAGCCCGCCGAAGCGAAGCCCGCCACCCGCGCCGCCGCCGAGCACCACGCGGAGATGGTGAAGAAGGTCTCCGACAAGGGCCTCTTGAAGATGCTCGGCTCGAAGGGCTCGGGCTCCGGCGCCTTCCAGGACGTGCTGGGCGGCGCCAGCGGCGGCAACGACATCGTCGCGGCCCTCCAGGGCGCCGGCGGCGTGGGCGTGGCCAACGAGGCCTCCGTGGGCAAGGGCAACGGCCCTCGCGGCGGCGGCACCGGCACCGTGACGGGCATCGGCGAGTTGGGCACCCAGGGCGGCGGCAAGGTCGACCTGGGCACCAAGAAGGAAGTCGACGTGAAGGGCCGCGTGCAGGACGCCGCCCCGGAGGTCGACAGCTCCGAGGTGGACCGCGACGCGCTCGCCCGCTACGTGCGCGCGCGCAAGGGCGCCATCCAGAGCTGCTACGAGAAGGAGCTCAAGCGAAACCCCAGCCTCAAGGGCAAGGTGGTGGTGCGCTTCTCCATCACCCCCTCGGGGCGCGTGGGCGACTTCGACATCGACGAGAACACGCTCGGCAGCGAGGCCGTGGCCAGCTGCATCCGGGCCGCCATCCGCGCCTGGGTGTTCCCCTTCAAGCCCGACTCGGACGCCACCGTTTCCTACCCCTTCGTCTTCTCGCCGACGGGGTAGGCTGGCGCGTCCGAGCCCGGGCTCCGAGGGGACCATGGAGAAGCTGGCCGTCATCGCCGCCTCACCGCTGTTCGAGATGCTCGCCCCCCAGGAGCTGTCCCGCCTCGCCGAGCTGGCGCGGACGCTCCACTACACGGCCGGCGAGGTCATCTTCGAGGAGGGGGACCTGGGCGACAGCCTCTTCCTCCTCATCCGGGGTCAGGTGGAGGTCGCCCGCAGGGGCCCGGACGGGTCGCTGCATCCGCTCGCGCGGCTGTCTCCCCCCGAGTTCTTCGGGGAGATGGGCCTCATCGACAAGGACCACCGCTCCGCCACCGTGCGCGCGCACACGGACGCCCACCTGCTCCAGCTCACCGCCCAGGACCTGCGCGTCTTCCGCCAGAGCCACCCCGACGGGTTCACCTTCGTCGTCGTCAACATCGCGCGAAGCCTGGCTGCCCGACTGCGGGACGCCAATGCCCGGCTCTCCGGTAACCACTGAATAACTGGGGGGTTGTTGGTTTGACACCCCCCTCCCCGCCTTCTACGCTTTGATCCAATGGCAAGGGCCGGGAGAGCCGTGAGGCGTATGCGCACTGTCGGAATGGTCGCCGTCGTCGTCGCCACAGGAGTGGCCGTCGCGCAGGGGCCGGTGCCGTCTCCCCGAGCCCCCGCCGCCACCGCCACGCTCGAGAAGGCCAGCGAGGTGCCGGACGCGCAGAAGCTGGAGCGCAGCACCCAGGCCCTCGGCGTCATGCGGGACGTGCTCCGCCAGGTCATCGGCAAGGTGGAGGAGGCGCGCCGCACCAAGGACGTGGTGAAGCTCAACTGCGCCAACGAGAAGCTGACCCAAATCAAGGGCCTGCTGCGCATCTCCGAGCAGGCCGACGTGTCGCTCCAGGAGTCGCTCACCCGGCGCGAGGTCTCCACCAGCGAGCACGAATTCACCAAGGTGATGATCGCCCGGCAGAAGGTCGGTCAGCTGCGCTCGGAGGCCGAGGAGTGTATCGGCCAGCTCGCCTTCCGCACCGACGAGAACCTCTTCATTGAGGTCGAGGAGCCGGAGAACCTGCCGGGTGGAGACCCCACCCGCCCGCCGCCTCCGGACGTCGTGCTCGTCCGTCCGCCACCAGCCAGCCCCGTCAATTAGCCCCCGTGTGCCCTCTGGCTCATCGGACGAGTCCCCGTCCTTTGTCGAACAATTCTTCGGCCCCTGAAAACGCGCGTGCTATGACGCCCCGAGTCGCGGGAAGCCAATCCAAGTCATGACGCTGCGAGGGACATTCTGGGGCACGGTCTGCGGGCTGGCGCTGACAGCGCACGCCGGCGTGGCCTCCGCCCAGGAAGCGCTCTCCGCGCCCGCCACGGGCGGCAATGGCATCAAGGTGGGCAACGGCCGGCTGCACCCGTACTTCGAGCTGGAGACGCGGGTGGACAGCGGCGTGGGCTACTTCGGCCGCACGCAAGGCGAGAACTTTCCCGGCGGCGTGTCCCCTGACTTGTCCGGTGAGGTGGCGCTGCGCTTCCGGCCGGGCTTCAAGCTGGACATCCCGTCGCAGAAGCTCGCGTTCAACCTGAACGCCAACCTGGACTACGTGCTCTTCACCGGCTTGATGACGCCGGGCTCGAAGGCGGCCTCTCACATGGAGGGCGCGGCGGACCTGTCGGCGCGCCTCAACCCGGAGGCTCCGCTGTCGTTGGAGCTGTCGGACCAGTTCGTGCGCTCGGACCGCACGCGCACGGCGGCCATCGCGGCCGGCATCCTGAGCCTCTACAACGAGGCGCGCGTGAAGATGCCGTGGAAGCCGGGCGGCGGCGCGGTGGAGGTGACGCCCAACGTCGCCTACGCGGTGGAGTTCTTCGAGCCGTTGGCCGCCCAGGCCCCGGTGGACTGCGGCGACGGCGTCTGCGACCCCGTGCGCGCGGACCGCTTCGACTACGGCAACCTGCACCTGGGGCTGGAGAGCCGCTGGCGCTTCCTGCCGAAGACGGCCTTCGTGCTCGACACGGGCGTGGACGTTCGCCGCTACTTCAACGACGGCGGTCCGGACGCCCAGGTGGCGCGCGCGATGGTGGGCGTGGCGGGCCTGGTCTCCCCCAAGGTCGCGGTGACGGCGAAGGCGGGCTGGGCGCAGACCTTCGGTGACGTGAGCGGCGGGACGGTGATTGCCCAGTTGGAGGGCACGTACCTGTACAGCCAGACGTTGACCTTCAAGGGCGGCTACCTGCGCATGCTGGAGCCGGTGGCGGCGTACGGCACGTTCCGGGACGACCGGGGCTACGCCGAGGCGCGGGCCCTGTGGGGCGGCAAGCTGACCGTGCGCGTGGCGGGCATGGTGGACTTCCTGAGCTTCGAGGGCAGCCGTGGGGACACGGTGGTGACGGTGGACGCGGGGCCCGAGTACCAGTTCCGTCCGTGGCTCACCGGCGCCTTCGGCTACACGCTGAGCAAGCGCTCCTCCAACGTGGAGGGCGGCGGCCTGAACTACACGCGGCACGAGGGGTATGCTCGCCTCGCCGTGACGTACTGAGCGCCCGAGCCACCGGGCACCCTCCCCTACCTGGGTCTCCTCCCGGATGAGAACGCTCCGCCTGTCCCTCGTCGTGCTGCTGTCCGGCGTGCTGTCCGCGTGCTTCGGCTCCGCGCAGCGCCCTCCTCCGCCCGTGCCCACGCCCGCCGCGGAGGCCGGTGAGGCCCGAACGGGAGGCGGCACGCTGGGGCCTGGTGACGTGGTGGAGGTGCGCGTGTTCCAGGAGCCCGAGCACTCGGGCACCTGGCGCCTGTCCCCCGAGGGCACCATCGACTATCCGCTGTGCGGCAAGGTGCCGCTGCGCGGGAAGACGCCCAGCACCGCGGCGGACGCGCTGCGCGAATGCCTGTCGCGCTACGTGCGCAGGCCGCAGGTGTCGGTGCTGATTCGCGAGTACAACTCGCAGAAGGTGTTCGTCTTCGGCGAGGTGCAGAAGCCCGGCACCTTCCCCGTGGATGGTGAGATGTCCATCGTCCAGGCGATTACCCTCGCGGGTGGCTTCACCAAGCTGGCGGCGAAGAACAACACGCTGGTGACGCGCGTGGTGGATGGGCAGGAGCGCAAGATTCGCGTGCCCGTCGAGGACATCGGCGTGGGGCGGGAGAAGAACTTCATGCTCCAGCCCGGCGACATCGTCTTCGTGCCGGAGAGCTTCTTCTAGGCGGGGCTCGCCCCACCGCGGCCTGTGCGGTCGGCCGCGTTCATGAGGCTCGTCGCGGAGCTCTCGCGGACATCCCCGGTCCAGGCGGGGCCCAAGCCATCGCGCGTCCTGTAGGGTCAGCCGCGTTCGCGGGCTTCGGCTCGGAGTTCCCGCGGACCTGCTCAGGTCGCTTCGCACCCGTCTCGTCGCGGTGTGCTCGCGCGGTGCAGACTGCGGAGTGCATGCGCCACCTCGTGCTCATCGGCTCCGAGTCGTTTCCCTTCGTGCGTGACGTGCTCCGCGCACAGGCCACTCGCGCGGACGTGCGTGTCGTCGAAGTGTCGCTGGAGGAATGGGGCGGCGCTGTCACGCCGTGGGTGGAGGTGGTCGGCGGACGCTTCCACGCGGGGCTCATCGGCCCGTGGGGTGAGCTGGAGCTGGGACCCGAGGATGTCCTCTGGTGCCTGTCCGAGGGCGCACTGCCGACAGCGGAGAGCGACTACCTGCGCTCGGAGCACGAGGCCCTGCGCGACGGCTTCCACACGTGCTGTCCCGCGCGGGTCATCAACCGACGCGGTCTGCTCTCACCGCTGTGGACGACGGCGATGTGGCGGGTGATTGCACAAAAGCTGCCGTTGCCCGACGCCACGAGTGTCCTCGCGCCGCCCCACTTCCACCTGGGCACACCGCCCGAGGACGGACAGCGCTGGACGCGCTGGCCCGAGGAGGTGGGGACGCGGCAGGGCGAAGTGTGGTGGACGGTGCCCGAGCCCGGCCCGCTGAGACAGGCCCTGGTGATGGGCTCGCACGTCACGCTCTGGCCGCTGGAGTTCGAGGAGTCGCCACCGGTGCTCCCTCCCGCGCTGGAGGCGGACCTCACACGACTGGCCGCGGACTGCGGCGCGGAGGTCCTCGAGGTCCTCCTGGTGACGTCGGGCACACCAGAGGCTCCGAGCTGGACGGCCCTCCAGTTGGGCACGTCGCCCGAGAGCCTGGAGCGCCTGCTGGCGCAGGAGGACGCGGTGGCCCTGGCGCAGGTGGAGCGCTTCTTCGCCGAGCGGCTCACGAGCACGGAGGTCGCGCGATGATCCTCGTCATGGGGCCCGTGGATGAGCTGCTCACGGCGTTCTTCTTGAAGCACCTCACCGACACCGGGCGCGAGTACCTCTTCGTGGACGAGCGTCACCTGGGCGTCGACGTGCGCATCGAGCTGGAGCTGCCGCAGGGACCTCCGGGCCTGGGCCGGCTGCGCGGCGGGGTGTGCTTCCCCACGTGGCGTGTCGGGCTGGAGCGCATCTCCGGCATCTACTCGCGGCTGGGAACCGGGAACCTCGAGCACGCCCCCACGCCCCAGGTCCGCGCCGAGCAGGCCCACGCCGCGGCGCTCCTGGACCTCTTCCCCGGGCCCGTGGCCAACCGCGCCACCGCGATGCTCTCCAATGGCAGCAAGCCGTGTCAGTACGCCGCCATCCTCGGCTCGGGCCTGCGCGTGCCGGACACCCTCGCCGGAGGCACCTGGGAGCGCTGGGAGCACTTCGCGCGAGGACTGGACGGAGACCCCGTCATCAAGTCCGTCAGCGACGAGCGCTCCCTGGTGAAGCAGGTGTCGTGGGAGGCCACCCGCGCCTCGGCCCGACCCGGCAAGCCGCTGGCGCCGCACCAGTTCCAACAGCGCATCCCCGGCAACAATGTCCGCGCCCACGTCATCGGCGCACACCACGTGCTGGCCTGCCGCGCGGTGACGCAGGCCCTGGACTACCGCCACCCCGACATGACGGGGCACGCGGTGAGCCTGGACGCGGTGGAGCTGCCCGAGCCCGTCGCCCAGGCCTGCCGCCAGCTGTCCCGCGCGCTCGGCCTGGACCTGGCCGGCATCGACCTCATCGAGCCTCCGGGTGGCTCCTCGCGGCCCGAGGACTGGGTCTGCCTGGAGGTGAATACCTGCCCGGGCTTCATGTGGTTCGAGCAGAACACCGGCCTGCCCATCTCCCGGCAACTTGCGGATTTCCTCGACGCTCCGTTAACCTGATGACGCTGTAATTTTCCTGGGTCATGGGAAACCCGGAAAGCAACGAGGGGGCATCACATGTCGAAGCTGTCGACCGAGGCAGGGCTGATTTCGTCGAGCGATCTTCCGAAGCTGGCCGAGGCGGGCCACGTCGCGGCGCCCACGGTGGGCCACAGCGCGGAGGAGCTGCGCCAGGCGGTGCGGGCGTCGCTCGCGGAGCAGTGGTCGCTGATGGGCGTGGTGGATTCGGCGAAGAAGGCGTCGGATTTGGGCAAGAAGGCGGCGGACGCGCTCACCGACAAGGGCAAGGACATCGAGGACAAGGCCACGAAGGCGGAGAAGGCCGCCCGCGATGAGGCCCACCGCAAGATGAACAGCGACAAGTCGAAGAAGCACGGCAAGGAAGTGGGGGCGCAGGGGGCCACCACGAGCGCCTTCGCGAAGGCGCTCACCGAGCTGCGGGACTGAGCCTCAGGGGCGGGGCGTCCAGCCCAGTTCGTCGATGAAGTGCCTGGCCTCGGAGAGCAGCTCCGGGGCCAGGGCGGGCGCGGAGGCGATGACGTCTCCGCGCATCACGCTGAAGGGAGCGCCCGTGACGTGGCGGATGACGCCTCCGGACTCCTCCACCAGCAGCGAGCCCGCGGCGATGTCCCAGGGCTTGAGCCCGAACTCGAAGAACCCGTCGAAGCGGCCCGCGGCCACGTAGGCCAGGTCCATGGCGGCGCTGCCCGTGCGGCGCATGCCCTGGGCGCGCAGCACGAAGCGGGTGAAGAGCCCCACGGGGCCCTCGGGATTCTCGCGCACGTCGTAGGGAAAGCCCGTGCACAACAGCGCGCGGTCCAGCCGGTCCACGGCGCTGGCGCGCAGGGGACGTCCGTTGAGCGTGGCGCCCTGCCCTCTCGCGGCGGAGAAGAGCTCGTCCAGCATCGGGTCGTACACGGCGCCCGCCACGACGCCGTCCTTCGACTCCACGGCGACGCTGACGCAGAAGTGCGGCACGCGGTGGGCGTAGTTGGTGGTGCCGTCGAGCGGGTCCACCAGCCACCTCAGTCCCTCCGAGCCCGCCGACGCGCCGCTCTCCTCCGCGAGGATGGCGTGCGTGGGGTGTCGCTCACGGATGAACGCGAGCAGCGCCTCCTCGGAGGCACGGTCCGCGTCCGTCACCAGGTCGATGCCGCCCTTGAGCTCGATGACGCGCTCGCCGAGGAAGCGGTCGGCGAGGATTCGGCCGGCGAGGCGCGCGCCCTCCTCCGCGGTGCGGCGCAGCTCGGCGGGGCTGTCGTCAGACATTCGGACTCCCACGGCTCACGGCGCGGGCTCGGCGAGCAGCGCCTCGAGCTCCGACTGGTACTTGGTGAGGAACTCCTCGTTGAAGCCCTCATGGACGTGGCGGACGACGCCGCGCCGGTCGATGAAGTACGTCGTGGGCATGCCGCGCACCTTGAGGGTGCGCTCGGCCACCTGGGCGTTCTCGTCGAGGAGGATGGGCAGGCCCACCTTCACCTCTTTCAGGAACGCGGGGATGGCGCGCGAGTCCTCGTCGATGTTGAGCGCGTAGACCTTGAGGCCCTTGTTCGCGTACTCGCGCTGGAGGTTCTCGTAGAAGGGCAGCGCGTCCTTGCAGGGCTCGCACCACGTGGCCCACACGTCGAGCAGCACCACGCTGCCCTTGTCGCTGGCCAGGTCATACGGCTCGCCGCCCGGGTAGCGCTTCACCTGGAAGACGAGCGGCGCGTTGCGGTCCTCCGCGCCCTTCGCGTCGACGCCCGAGGGCGCCGGCTGCGTGAGGGGCGGCATCGACGGAGCACGGGCACAGCCGGCGAGCGACAGGGCACCGAGGACGACGGGAAGGCACAGGCGCATGTCAGGCCCCCTCCCCGAAGCGGACCTTCAACGCCGCGAGCAGCTTCTCGATGAAGCCACCGAACGCGCCGTTGCTCATGACCAGGAGGATGTCTCCGGGCTGCGACTCGCGGGCGACCATTTCGACCATGGCCTGCACGTCGGTGGAGCCCTCGGCGGCGATGCCTTGCGCCTGCAGGTCGGCGACGAGCTTGCGCACGTCGAGCTCCTCACCCACGGGCACCTTGTCGTGGCGCTCGGGCACCTTGAGGCTCGCCCGGGCCGCGCCGGTGAAGGCGTGGGCGTAGTCCTCCTGGTGGATGTTGCGGCGGCTGGTGTTGGAGCGGGGCTCGAAGATGGCCCACAGCCGGCGCGTGGGGTAGCGGTGGTGGATGGCGGCGATGGTCTCGCGCACGGCCGTCGGGTGGTGCGCGAAGTCGTCCACCACCAGGACTCCACCGGGCTCGCCGCGAGGCTCCTGCCGGCGCTTCACGCCGCGGAACGTGGCCAGGCCGCTGGCGATTTCGTCGAAGGACAGGCCCAGCCCGCGCGCGGCGGCGATGACGCTGAGCGCGTTCTCCACGTTGTGCAGACCGCCCATGGGCAGCGTCACGGTGCCGAGCACGGCGCCGCGCTCGACGACCTCGAACCGCGCGCCCTCGGGGCCGAAGGTGACGCTCTTGGGGACGTAGTCCGCGTCCGCGCCCTCCTTGGCGATGTACGTGACGACGCGGCCCTTGCAGCCCTCACGCGAGAGCTTCACCGCGTTGGGGTACGCGGCGCAGACGACGAGCTGGCCGTCCTCGGGGATGAGGCGCACGAACTTCTCGAACGTGGCCTCGTAGTGGGGCAAGTCCCTGAAGATGTCCGCGTGGTCGAACTCCACGCTGGTGAGGATGGCGGTGCGCGGGCGGTAGTGGAGGAACTTGGAGCCCTTGTCCCAGTAGGCGGTGTCGTACTCGTCGCCCTCGACGACGAAGTGCGCGCCCTTCCCCACCCGGTAGTTGCCCGCGTAGTTCTGGGTGACGCCGCCCACGAGGAAGGACGGGTCCTTGCCCGCCTCGACGAGCACGTGGGCCATGAGGGACGACGTGGTGGTCTTCCCGTGGGTGCCGGCGACGACGATGGAGTGCGAGCGCTCGAGGAAGAGCGAGCCCAGGGCGGCGGGGAAGCTCATCTGCTTGAGGCCGCGCTCGCGGACGGCGGTGGCCTCGGGATTCACGCGGCGGATGACGTTGCCGATGATGACGAGGTCGGGGTTCGCCGCGTCCAGGTTCTCCGGACGGTAGGGCGAGGCGGCGGGGATGCCCCACGCCTTGAGCATGTCGCTCATGGGTGGGTAGACATTCTCGTCGCTGCCGGTGACTTCGTAGCCGGCGGCCTTGAGCATGCCGGCGAAGGAGCCCATGCCGGTGCCCGCCACGCCCACCAGGTGGACGCGGCGCACACTGCCGGGCTCGAGGGTGTCGAGGACGTTACCGTTGTCGTCAGCCATGCGTTCCCTGCGAGATGGCGGTGAGGCCGAGCGCCTCCACGACGAAGTCATGGAAGACGGGTCGGAAGTCGCGGATGCGCAGCTCCTGGCGGCCATTCGCCACGCGGTTGGTGACCAGCGCCACCACCAGCGAGCGGCGCAGGTCCACCCAGAGGCTCGTTCCAGTGAAGCCCAGGTGCCCGACGGCCCCCGGAGGTGTGTCGCCCACGAAGCGGCCCGCGCTGGAGCCCACTTGAGACGGCGAGTCGAAGCCCATCGAGCGCGTGCTGCCCGCCACCAGCGGGTCCGTGGCGAGCACGCGGTGCCACAAGGGCCCGGGAGCAATCACGGGGCTCGTCCCCGCGCAGCCCTCGAGCACCGCCTGGCCGAAGCGCGCCACGTCCACCGCGGTGCCAAACAGGCCCGCGTGTCCGGCGACGCCGTCCATCACCCAGGCGTTGTCGTCGTCGACTTCACCCAGGCGCGTGGGCGCGGAGGGCACGTCCTTCCACAGTGTCTCCTGTCCCGGCGCGGGCTCGCGGGGGCGCGTCGCGCCCGTGGGGGCCGGGATGGAGTCCGCGGGGAAGTCGGTGAGGCGGTGGAAGCGGGCCTGCAGGCCGAGGGGCTCGGCGACGTGGCGGGAGAAGAGCGTGTCGAGCGGGGCGTTGGCCGCGCGCGAGAGGATTTCGCCGAGGAGGATGAAGCCCACGTCGCTGTAGGCCGTGCGCGTGCGAGGCGGCGCGGCGAGCGGCGTGGCGGCGGCGGCCTGGAGGACCTCGTCACGCACCCGGGCGCGCGTGGCCGAGGGGCACGCGGCGTCGAGCAGCCCGGGGTGTTGGGTGAGGGCCTGGGCGAAGAACGGGACGAAGGGGGGCAGGCCGGAGCGGTGGTAGAGCAGGTCCGCGACGGTGGCGCCCGCGTCGCCCACGGGGGAGCCGGGGAAGAAGCGGGACACGAGGGTGTCGGGGCCCACCTTGCCTTCGGTCCACAGGCGCAGGAACAGGGCCGTGGTGCTGATGACCTTGGTGAGCGAGGCGAGGTCGAAGCGGGTGTCGCCCGAGGCCTTGCCGGCGACGCCGCCGAAGACCTGGATGCCGCGGTGGAGGACGACGGCCTGGGCGGCGGGGAAGACGCCGATGCCCACGGCCTCGTCGAGCAGCGTCTGGAGAACGGCGATGGGGTGCTGTTCGGGAGGGGCGCTCATGGGCGCACGGCTCCTTCGAGGAAGGTGAGGCGCGCGGCGTCCGCGTCCAGGTGGACCTGGGTGCCGAGAGCCACGGGGTAGTTGAGGGTGCCGTGGCCGATGGGGAAGCCCGCGGCGCAGGGCAGGCCCGCTTCCTGCGCGAGTCCCCGGAGGACGTCGGCGCTGGAGTACTCCGCGTTGCGCTCCTCGCAGGCGGTGAAGTCCCCGAGGACGATGCCGCGCACGCGGGAGAAGACGCCGGCGAGGCGCAGCTGGGTCCACATGCGGTCGAGGCGGTAGGGGCGCTCGGTGACGTCCTCGAGGAGGAGCACGGCGCCGTCGAGGGGCGGCAGGTACGGGGTGCCCAGGAGGCATGCGAGGACGGAGAGGTTGCCGCCGACGAGGTGGCCCTCGGCGGTGCCGGGGACGTAGGTGGCC